>CAJAYT010000164.1 GCA_903949285.1 uncultured Burkholderiales bacterium | reverse complement strand
TGTCCAAGTGCCGCTGGAATCAGTGTCCAGGTGTTACTGGAATGAGTGTCCAAGTGTTGGTGGAATGGGTGTCCAAGTGCTCCTGGAATCACTGTCCAGGTGTTGCTGGAATGAGTGTCCAAGTCCTATCGGAATATGCAGTGTCTGTCTGGCTCAAACACTTGTTTGTCTTTCAGAATACCCAGTTGAACCAAATAGCCCTCCATCTGCGCACGCAATTTCTCATCGAATTTGTGTAGGTTCAATCGCCCCTTGCTGGTGATTTCCACACTGATCACGGTGCAACGATGGCGACCTTGCGCAGGAGCCAGGTAAAAGTTCAAAACAGCCGCTTGAATGGTCCAACCACGCGACAGTGGGTTGTCAATCCCGAAGTAATCGTTCAGCAGATCGGTGACGCACTGCTGATCGCTCACAGAACTGGCTGTGCATTCGAGTTTGAGCTGACCGCAGTCACTGAGCACGATCACGCTCTTGACCTGCATCCCAACGAACCCATCTTCCATCGCTTGTGGGATGTGCAACCCCGTTCGAAGTGCTGACAGATCCAAGCGAGGTGGCTCAATGCGTTGGGCATCTGCATCCACACCGAGCAGGTGTTTGGCGAACGCCTCACACAACATGGTGTGGTACTTGGCTCCGCCACGAATGATGGTGCGGGCAACGCCAGTCGCTTGCGCATATTCCAGCACCATGTGGATGTTGGGACTGCCGACTCGTCGTTGCAACTGACTGCCCTCAAACTCCAATCTGGCTGTCGCCAGATCCTTGGCATGGATGGAAATCAACTGTGTCCCTCGGGCTCGCTCCAAGACATTGACCACGCACACCTCACCGCAACCGAGTTCGCGTTGATAGAACCCCTTGATCGCTTCGCTGAACGCGACCAACGCAGCTTCATCACGATTGATAGAGCGCCTGACACCCAGATCATGTTGCTGCGCGTGCTGGCCATGATGATCAAGATATTCAATCTCGGCAGCCGCCTCAAACAAGGCCGGGTGATGGACATACAGCCAGAACGCTCGGTGCAAGTCGCTTTTGCAAGCAATGAGACCAACCAGTTCCGTGGGTCGGTCATGCGTCGCTTGAAACATGGCCTGTTTACCCAGCGGATGGGCTAATAACGTACTGGCATGCAACCCTGCCACGATGCGGTCACGCATGGCTGTATTGGGGTGGCTTTGAACGAGTCGCACCAGAATTCGCGAGGTATGCATGCTGTCGACCCAGCTCCACCCCTCGGGCAGTGGCAGCGCATGGCGCTCTAAAAACGTTTTAAGCGTGTCGTCGACGGGCAGATTCAGCAGGATGTCTGCATAGTTCTGTGGTTTGCTCACGGTTGTCTCCTTTTGTTGTTGTTTCTTTCTGCAATGAGGCGTCGCACCTTCCCACCCATAGATCAATGGTTTTGGCGTTTTAGTCAAGAATACTGTATAAATACACAGCTATATAGAATCTTGTCAAAAACGTTACAGCGTGACATCGGGTTGATGTCCGATCGCTTCAACAGCCCGTATTTATGCGGCCTGAAAAGAGTTGTCCCCCTTTGGACCGCTAAAACACGTTACTTTTTAAGGGGGTCGTTCTTACGATTCATGGACAGTTTTTGCAAAAAGTGCCTATCCATGACTCAACCACAAACCCCCTCTACAAAAATCCTCGGCAAGCGGTCCGAGAAAAGCGGCTACCTCTCCCTTCACCAAATCAGCAACCTGATAGCCCATGGCGTTGTCAGTCAATACGAGTTACTAGCTCAAGCAAATAACAGTCAGTTTTACGCCACTGACAGAGATGAGTTTGTGGACTTCCATGCCTGGCAGAGCGTCAATACGAACCCGTCTACAGAACAAGGAGTTCGCCAATGAAGCCACGATCCATCACCCCGCGCGAGCAGCGCAGCATCGATCAACTCAACGCCATTCAAAGCGAGGTCGCAGCCTTGCATGAGATGAAGATGCCTGAGCTTTGGAAACTGTGGGATCACCATTTCCCACGCAGGCCAATTCACCCCAATCGCAAGTTCATGACCGCACGACTGGCATACAGGTTGCAGGAGTTAACCTTTGGTAGCCTGCCTCAGCCGACCCGTGACATGTTGGCCAACTATGGTCAAAAGTTCTCATCGATCAAGAGCAAAACCCCAGCCAAAGCCGTGGCCATGCCCGGTGCCACGTTGGTGCGAGAGTTTGATGGCCAAGAGTACCGGGTGCAGGTACTGGCTGATGGCCGCTATGAGTACAACGGTCAGATCTATCGCAGCCTGTCTGCCATTGCCAAAACCATCACCGGCACCCAGTGGTCCGGCCCGGCCTTTTTTGGGCTCAAATCCAAGGGGGCTGTATGACCACGGTGGCACCTAAACGATGTGCGGTGTATTGCCGTGTCTCATCCGACGAACGACTGGACCAGTCTTTCAACTCCATTGATGCGCAGCGCGAGTCAGGTCTGTCCTTTGTCATGAGCCAACGCGCTGAAGGCTGGGTTGCGGTTCAAGACACCTATGAAGATCCCGGTTTTTCTGGCGGCAACATGGAACGTCCCGGTTTGAAGCGCCTGCTGGCCGACATCAAGGCAGGCAAAGTGGACATGATCGTGGTCTACAAAATTGACCGCCTATCCCGCTCGCTGGCCGACTTCGCCAAGATGGTGGAGGTGTTTGACAAGCACCAGGTCAGTTTTAGCTCGGTCACTCAGCAAATCAACTCAGCCACCTCCACCGGTCGGCTGATGCTCAACATGCTGCTGTCATTTGCTCAGTTCGAACGTGAGGTCACAGGTGAGCGTATTCGGGACAAGATCGCGGCATCCAAGCGCAAAGGCATCTGGATGGGTGGGCCCGTGCCTCTGGGCTACCGGGTTGAAAACCGCTTGTTGCTGGTTGATCCACAAGAAGCTGCGACGGTGAAGTGGATTTTTGACACGTACAGACGCACCCACTCCACAACACTGATGGTCAAGGACTTGAAGGACCAAAAAATCCTGACAAAAACGGGACGCCACTTTTGCAAGCAGGCGCTCTACAAGGTCCTGCACAACCGGGTGTATCTGGGTCAACTGCAGCACAAGGGTCAATTTTTTGCAGGTGCGCATGAACCTTTGATCGATCAAGCTACTTGGGAGCATGTTCAGAAACTGATGACAAAAGACAACGAAGAAAACACCAGGGCGTCCTGGTCGCAGAAGGCTCAAGCGGAATTCTTGCTACGAGGCCTGATCTATAGCCCAGAGGGAGATCTGTACCTGCCAGTGGCAACGCAGAAGAAATCGGGGAAGGTTTACCGATACTACGTGCACAACAAAAAGGTGAATTCAGGTGCATGTCACAGCGACATTCCGAACCAACCCGCCGATTTGGTGGAGAACGCAGTGACAGAACAAGTTCTTGATTTTTTGCGATCGGGAACGATGCTCAACAACTACTGGCATCAGATCCAAGCACTCAACCCCGGCATTCCGGAGCCCCAAGCTGTGGTGCTTATCTTGCAGCGAACTGCCAATATCTGGGACACCTTCTTTGATCCGATCAAACGCAACATCATTCGTAGCCTAGTTGAGCGGGTCACTTTGGAAGACGATTCGATTTCGATCAACTGGCGCACCGAAGGATGGTTGCCATTACTCGAAACGATGAAACCCAAAACGGTGGGTGCTGAGCGACTGGAAATGGAGATGTTTGCATGAGCGAGATGACTCCTATGGCTGAAGCCCCTTTGCGCATCACAACGCGTATTCCGCTCAAACTCAAACGTCGGCCTGGTCGGAAAACTATTCTGGAAGATCTTGAATTCGCCGGAGAAAACACTCCTGACAACGTAATTGGCACCAGCATAAATGCGCCCCTGTTGCAAGGGCTGGCACGGGCGTTTTACTGGCAGCGGTTGTTGGATGCTGGTGAGGTAAAGAGTGGCACCGAGATCGCCCAGTTGGAAGGGCTCAATCCAAGCACGGTCAATGAGCTAATGCGCATCACACTTTTAGATCCATTGCTTGTTCAGCGCATTCTGGAAGGTAAGCATTCACAGGAGGTAAATATGATGTGGTTTACACGAAATCCGCTGCCCAATCTTTGGCAGAACCAATTCAACTAGTGACTAAACGTATTTCTTGTGGCACATGAGTGCCGAAAATCTATACCCAAATCTCGGCCGGTTTTGAAGGATTCAAGGATGATGCCTTCACAAGGCCTGAAGCAAATCCCGAGCGAGCTAATAAAAGTCATTATAGGACTGCTGTTTGAAATCGTATTAGGCATCAAAAAATCACGGTTTTACATGGGAATCAACATCTTACGCAAGGGCCTTCATGTCCAGATATAGCGATCTCAAATGAGACGAGCCCATATCAAGAATAGGCTCATACATAAACGAATTCAAATGAATGTTTTCCGGAGTCATGAGGTTCACCTGTTCCAAAATTTCAATTTCTACTGGTGTACCAAGTAGTGCTCTCTTGTATTCCTTTAAAAGTTCAATCGTCTGATTTTGAGAGATGCCATCAACAAATGGTTGATTGTTGATGCGCCTGATCATGTGCCTTTCTGCAAGCAGCCGAATAGCAATGGAAATAACAATTTTTCGTTCAAGTTCAATATGTTCGTCAGTGCCAACCGCTATTGCATTGGCCTCTTGCGTGAGAACATCCATCACGGTCCTGTTGGGTGGTGCCAATACTAACGTTGACTTATCCGACAAAATTTTCTTGTAAATTACGCACAAATCGCCAAGCGTAATAGCATCCGTATTCGCCTTGATGTGAAGAAGTGAGGTCAGTGTAGAGTATTCAGCAGCATGACCACAGTACTCAGCTAGATTCCGAACGAAAGGAATGGACGAAATACAACAGGACGGCTCCTGCAGATTATTTTTCCAAAATATGAACGGATTGTTCTGATATTTCTCTTGGCCTAATGTGAGCGTTCTGCCGCTTTTGGCGGCCATGAGCTTATATTCACGCTTCAAGTTGAGACGACCACTTATGCTTCGGTAGAAGTCAAAATTATGAGACAAGAAAATACAGTGAAAATTCCCTGAATTGCTTATATCCTTTAGATATTCAATGATCGCGTACTTATTCTTGTAGTCAAACGAGTCAGCGATATCATCCACCAAGAGAATTGTCAGTCCACCCTGTTTTTGTCTGGACTGAATCTCAAAAAGAATATTCAGGATATAAAGGGCTCGCCTCTCGCCTTGACTAAGTACCTTCAACAAGGAGTCGCGGGGTACCTCCCCTTCTCGCTCACCATCAGAGAACTTGAATGCGATAGACGGCTTGGTTCCTTTAAGGATTACGTCCTCTTGATTGGACACGAACATCTTGAAAGGAACAAAAAATCGCTTGTTGAAGGTCGAAACAACAGTCTCCCAATCTGTTCTTTCTTCTCTTGCCTGTTTTACTGCTGCCTCTATGGTGAGTTTGCCTGCCTTGTACTGTGCCAAAAATTGGTCATAGAGATCTTTTTGGCTTACTAGATAAGCGATCCAAACAGCTTTCTGAAGCTGCTTGTAATTCTTCAGCTCAGGCAGAACTTCTTGGTTATCAAATAAGTAATCACGAAATTTTCTCAACTCTACATTTTGAATTTTCTTGTCAATCGAGTCGAATTTTCCTACGAGTTCTTTGTCCGCAAAGATCTTCTGCCGCTCATTTTCAATCTTCTGAGTCAGCTCAGCTGCTGAACTGACCTCTTTCTTTCCGTCCTTGGTGTACAGGTTGATAGTGTGCTTTGCAGCGAAAAATCCGTTATCACTTAGCTGCTTGTTAACAGTACCAGCACTGTAGTGATTGAACTGCTTGCTGAGAACATCTGATTTGGAAACAAGATCGTTGTATCTTTGAATATATTCTTCCAATTGGTCTTTGATCGTGCCCGACTCAAGCAATGCTAGAGACTTATCGTTGAAGATTTCGCTGTAGACAAGATCGGCCAACTTGGTAGGCTGAGTTTGAGCAACCGTCTGCTCTAGTGACTCAAGTAGATCAGCAACACTTGTTGACCCAAAGGTCTTCAAAAATTCTGTTTCAGGCGTGACAGTTCGACCTGTCAAGCCAGATAGTTGCTTCAACTTACTGAAAAGCGCTGACAGCTTTGCAGAGATTTGCTCGATAGCGTCGTCATACTGTTTCTTGATTGCCGCGTTAACCAGCAACAACGATGTTCGGTCAGATGAAAATTCTTGGTTATATGGTTCTATCACGAAGATGGAATCAGCAGCTATAGGTGCGCCGTTGCCATCCATGAGGATTCTGGTCGTGGTTCTATCAGTGAAAATCAGATCTGCCGAGTCTCTCCCTTTTGCATAATCGTCAAAAGTCTTTGATAGGGAGGTCTTCATGAATCCATTCGGCGCATAGATTGCATAACCACTGCTGCTGGTAAAGTCAAAACAATGCGTCAGCTCGCTTATTCCATAGCAATTTTTCAAATCTATATTCAGCTTCATGCTCCCTCCAAAGAACGTTCAGTTGATCGTGGAAAATTTCACTTAGCGCAATCGAAATATCTTGGCAAAAAGAAACTAGGCTAGCAATGCTATAGCTACTGCTGGATTGATGGGGATCGCTGTTACAAACCGCTAGCTTATCACCATGATCTAGTTCGAGGACCACGAGTCACAGCATTCGCCCTGCCCATGTCAAGACAACACAATTAAGTCGAAACGGACCTTATAGCTCTGGTTTTAAAAATCCCTTATCCAGCCTTCGAGTCACCTATGTCCGACCAATCAGAAGCGCAAACCCATCAACGCAAACCCGCATAAACGCTGGATTCAGCTCATGGACACGTCCACAAGCTTGGAGAGAAAAGAGAGAGGAATTTACCTGTATCGCCCAGAAACTAAGGAAACGTGACAGAGTGTGTCCACAAGCAACAAGCTGAAAGCCCGCAATACAGGGCTTTGAAGCAAAGAAAAAGGGGGACAGAGAAAGTTCTGTCCCCCGTGTATGGTGGTGGGGTCGCCGCCAACAGCAAACGATTCAAGAAAGACCATTAATAGAACTTCCCGGTTTTAGTAGGAAGCCGCAAAGTCCAATAAATTCAATGCGTTGATGGTCATTTTTTTACAAGCAAAAAAACTCACAAAAATTGCGGACGGGGGTTCGATTCCGTGAATCACAATTGAACTCACGTCCGAAGCGACTTTGCTTGACCTGTAAAATGGCACACTGCAGTGAAAGTTGCCATTAAAGCCTAACGCAGAAGGATGGGTTCGAGACTGTATTTTGGGACGTAGTCGTCTATGCTCCAATTGACTATCCGACTCAAATTAAGTCTTTTATTCGGGACAGTCTCTATCAACTCAAAATTGAATAGCGACAGATCCTCCCGATGGGATTCGCCTACCCCCAGCATCATTTCTATCTGTTCGGTTGGATCGGAGCCTTGCTCGGTTCGCAAGGAGGCAATCGATTGCCCATCTATTCTTATCAATATGGGAACTGACATCGACAGGGCCAAGCTGGCAATTTCTGGGAAATCAATCTCAACGAACGCGACGAGCGATTCATTCGTTTTCTTCAGCTGCTTATAAACATTAATGCAACTGCTAAGTAGCTCTGAGCCATGGCTGTTGGTTAGCGCATATTGAACGGCGGTGTCACGCGCGGGCGAGACGTATATGGTTCCATGCCGAAAGTTCATATTTCCGTTAGTGACGCGCTGCTGACACATCGCCTCTAAGGTGGGCCGTTCGATTTGCCAGGAATCATTGGATGAAAGGTGACGGTCTGCGAGAAGTAGCAAACGTTTGAGGCACTCCACTCCACCGCTGGCAGCAACGGGATCGTGTCCCCCAAGGCCAAGATCAATGATTGAGGGAATGAAGATAGAGGACGTTCCGTGATAGAGTGGAAAAGGGAAACGATGCACTTGCGACTCCTAACGTTTGGCTCGACTAACACAGTAGCATTTCAGCATAAGATATGCTGGTGAGCAAATACCTTGTGAATCGACCTTCGTTCGCAACATCATCTGCTCCAATGACCCGAATATTTGTGGGATCGACAACAATAATTCCCTCGATCATTGCGCCTTGGATGCGCCGCTCGTTATATTCTTCCTGAGCAACATCAAAGCTTGCCTCAAAAATGTTGGCAGAAAGTTACTCGCCAAGAGTAGATTGCACGTTTTCCGAGCCTGCTGGAAAAATTGCGGATGGGGGTTCGATTCCGTATTTCACGTGAATCTGCTGATACAGGATGCCAACAAAGCTATTCAAACCCCTCATTTTCAAAGCTTTCAATTTATGAGATAATTAACTATTCCGCTAAAGCACTTTATTTTAGTGTTTATTTTCAACAAGTTAGGAGAATCATGGGCGAAATAAATGAAATACAATCTGACTTAGCCCAGATAGTAAGACTTGCTCTTGCGGAGCAAACTGATGACGTTCGACTGTATGTTGCACGTTTAGTGCGGAAGTATCGAAGCACAAACCCAAACTTTTCTGATCAACTTGACTTATTTTTACGATCCAAACCTGCTCGAGCCAACGCCCCTTTACGTAAAGCAATTGCACCGCCTACACAACCTCAAGGGCTGCCAGTTGACGACGAGTCTCGCTTATCCTTACTGAAGGTTTATCAGGACGAAGTCGATCGAGCTGCCCCGTTACTTTCCCCTAATCTTGAAGAAACCTTAAGTCAGCTAATTCAAGAGCGCAAACAAACTGAGCGTTTGGCTGCACTTGGGCTTCAACCGACTCGATCAGCAATTTTTGTTGGTCCACCAGGCGTTGGCAAAACCTTGACGGCACGATGGCTCTCGGCGCAGTTGGGCGTTCCCTTGTATGTGCTTGATCTAACCGCCGTTATGAGTAGCCTGCTCGGCCGTAGTGGCAACAATTTACGTGCAGCCTTAGATTTTTCGAAGCGTGCCCCATGCGTATTGCTGCTTGATGAAATTGACGCAATAGCCAAACGCCGAAATGATGATACGGATGTTGGGGAGCTAAAACGTCTTGTGACTGTTATTCTTCAAGAAGTTGATGAGTGGCCAAGTAGTGGCTTGTTGTTGGCAGCAACGAACCATCCTGAGCTAATAGATCCTGCCCTGTGGCGCCGTTTCGATCTTGTTGTGCAGTTTGCAACTCCAGAACGTGCTGCAGTCAAAGAGGCTATTAAACGATTTCTTGGTCCAGACTACGCGCTGCTGGGCAGATGGATCGACGTGCTGTCTTTTACTTTCTTGGGTCAATCGTTTAGTGACATTGAGCGAGACATTCAGCGTTTTAGACGTGCACTTGCTTTAGGAACATCGAATGATTCAGATTTAATCGAAGACTTTGTTAAAGCGCGTGCTTTCAATCTAGACCGCCAAGGGCGGATTGATTTATCAGTTCTATTATCGAAAAGCACAAAGTTATCACAACATAAAATTTCAGAGATCACTGGAGCAAGCAGAGATACGATTAGAAAATACACTACAGACGCACCTTTGGGAGTCAAACACATAACAAGAAGAAAGGTTGAGGTATGAATAAAACAAACTTTTTGATTGGTCGAGGAGAACTGCTGACTCACGACATCAAGGGACCGCGACGAATGCCAGGCAAAGCGGAAGTCTACAGTTTGGAGCAAGCGTGCCATAGATTGGTTCCACAATTCAGCCAAGCAGCCTCAGCACTTGATCTGATTGGGAATGACGCTTGCCCTGGCGATTTTGGTGTTGGGCGCATGATGCTAAATCCAAGCTTTATCGCTCGCTCGTATTTCCCGACAGGTTTATTACGAGCAGCTGGTCTCGAATCAATCGGAAGTAGGACTGTCAAAGTTACGCCACATGCTTGGAGCAAAAAGGGCACTCCCCAGGAGAGCTTAACTACTGAAATATTTGTTGCCGGAAAACGTCAAGCTTTTCGGCAATTAGCAAGCTTGGCACAAGCAATTCAACCTGACTCCGATGAAGCCAACGACCTAACTCACATTGAGCAATTTGCAGCATTTATTCCGGCGGAGCGTTTATCTCATTGTGGTAATACGAATGATCGTTTTTTTGAAGTAGGTATTCATCTTCTGCCGGATCAAGACCCTACATACATCCAGCGTGCTTTTGTTCAATTTGCAGAAAAACAAAATCTAAAAGTTCATTCCAATTTGGAATTTACCGCAGGAAATCTTTGGTTTGTTCCTGTCGAAGGGAGTAGGTCTGCAATTGAAAATTTATCGCAATTCGTATTCATTCGCGTGATTAGACCTGTCCCTAGGCTTCGTGGCCTTAGGCCAGTTCAGCGCAGCAGTGGACTATCCGTTGGATGCCACTTGCCCAATGAACAACCACTCTCATCAGAGCCTCGTGTTGCTATTCTTGATGGGGGTCTGCCTGAACAACATGCAATTACCCCGTGGATTCGATCTTATCGACTGCTTGATCCAAATGCCTCAGATATCTCTGAAGGGCTAGACCATGGTCTAGCAGTAACTTCCGCATTCTTGTTTGGCCCCATTCAGCCCAACGGAATGGCACCACGTCCATATTCACATGTCGATCACCTGAGGGTGCTTGATCAAGATATAGACACCGAAGATCCTCTCGAGCTTTACCGAACGCTAGGTTTTGTTGAGCAGGTTCTTTTATCTAGATCGTATCAATTTATCAACTTGAGTCTAGGCCCCGACCTTCCAATTGAGGACAGAGAAGTACATGCTTGGACCTCGGTGATAGATGACCTCCTGAGTGATGGCGATACATTTATGACTGTTGCTGTCGGCAACAATGGTGAACTCGATAAAGTTTCTGGCAATGCTCGCGTGCAAGTCCCATCAGATTGTGTTAACGCAGTCGCAGTTGGAGCTGCCAATAAAGATAATGATGCAGAGTGGGCCCGTGCTCCGTATAGCGCCATCGGACCAGGGCGAAGTCCTGGAGTCGTAAAACCTGATTTGATGGCTTTTGGTGGCGATACTGACAGGTATTTTCATGTCCTTGCTGCCGATAAAAAACCTGTTTTGATCCCTCAGCGAGGAACTAGTTTTGCTGCACCATACTTATTGCGTAGTGCCGTTGGTATTCGCGCTATTTTGGGTTCCGATCTAACACCCCTTGCAATTAAAGCTCTTTTGATTCACGCTGCCAATAAATCTACGCACGCTCAAACAGAGGTGGGATGGGGAAAGATTCCTGAAGATCTTATGCAAATCATCACGTGTCCAGATGGAGTAGCAAGAGTTGTCTATCAAGGAGAACTTAAACCTGGTAAATATCTTAGGGCAACATTACCGCTACCGACTGGTGGGCTAGCTGGAAAAGTTCGACTAAAAGCAACATTCTGTTATTCATCTCCGACGGATCCTCAGGATGCTGCGGCATACACGCGTGCTGGTCTCGAAGTGGTTTTCCGTCCAAACGATGATCGCATTCAGGTAGGTAAGGCAAATGCCGATACGAAGGGTTTTTTTGATATGAAGCAATTTGCAACTGAACAAGAGCGACGCGCAGATCAGGGAAAATGGGAAACTGTACTCCATGGCAATAAGTCAATGCTTGGATCAAGTCTTAAAAATCCGGTTTTTGATATTCATTACAACGCTCGTGAAGCTGGTGCAAGAGCAATTGGACCAGAGCGGATTCGATATGCGTTAATCATCTCTGTTGAAGCGCCTCGGCATGCCGATCTTTATAATGAGATTTTGCATGCCTACACAAAAATTTTGGTGCCAATTCAACCACAGATTACCCTTCCTATTCAGGTTTAATTGTTGGCAAGCATGGTATTTGTTTCATCCAACCAGAGATATCAAGGATGTTTCGTAGTTGAAATTTTTTATACAACACAGATTTTGCAACGGCATTACCTAGCAAGTTCGCCTTGTTGATGGAGATCACCTAATGACAAATAAATTTTATAAATCCGATTTGGCAATTTTCCTGGGGGCACTAATTTTTATGTGTAAACGTTGGTTAATTACTGCTGAGGCATCCTGAATGGTAGCAAAACTTCGTTATGAACACGAGTTCTGCTTTATCAGCATCAAACTTAAATATCCGTCAGATCAACCAGTCATGATCTTCTTCTGAAATTTGCAGCGCATAAACGCCATCACCCGATTGGTACTTGATAAAACGGTTATACACCTGCGTATTGCGATCAAACACTTTTCTTGGTGAGAAAGTATCTGCTTGTGAACCGCAGGCACTGCGTAATTGAGCATTCTCCATTTCGTGGTGCAGTGAGTCGATCAGCGCCAGCAAAATATTCTTCTGACGTGGCTCAAGGAAATACTCAACTCCATCAACGATCGCTTTACCCTCAGTTCTGACAAATCGTAGGGTGTTTGTGTGCAGAGCTTCATCCGCCATCGCGCTCACGGGCACGCCGACACGGTCACGGAAGAACTCAAACTTGCTTTGTGAAATTCGTGCGATTGCGCCCAGATGTACGACATCAAATCCAATGAGTGGGGAGCCGGCAGGAAGGGGCAACTCGCTGCTGGTGATGATCCTAGCTGACTTGTGAGCCAGGTCCTGGCGAATAGTTTCTACTAGTCGGTGCGCCACTTTATGGTCGTGCAAATGCCGCGCAAAATACCAGGTGAGTGGCTTGCCTCGGCTAGGCTCGGTCACCCCCATACGCCATGCCAAATTGAGATTCACTTCTTTCTTGGCGCTGGCCATTATTCCCAGTCCAAGCATCAAATAATCAATGAACTTGGATAAATTGACCTTATAAGTTTCGCGCAAGGCGCGTGGGCTACTGGCTTCGCCGCATTCATCGCAATAGAGCAAGATGTTTTCATGAGCCAGTTCGCGCACCACCCTTGCTAGCTCAATGCCACACTCGGGGCAAGTGACATACGAAAGTGATGGTCCCATGACGAGCAAACGCTCTCGTAGCAGGTCGCGACCAGCATGGCCAACTTCGCCCGCCAGAAGCGAATGACCATTTATTTCAGGCTTCTCTTGTTCAAGCAATTGGCACAAAACGGCTGTAGCGCTGATTTGGGCCAAACTCATGCAGCGACATCCTCAGGCTCAATTACATTTAAAGAGCGCAGTACAGCAAGCGCGATGGCTTGATTTTTTTCAGTCAAGTTTTTAATGGTTGAGGACCCGTTAGCGTTCAAATCAAAACTGAAGTGCTTCACTTTTTCATCCTCAGATGCCAACTTGTACACAATGATTGACGCACCAATCATGTTGTATTCTGACTCGAAAGAATGATGAACCTTCAAACGCGCCAGTGCCAGTTGAATGGCATCTTGCTGATCTTTTGCAGGAGATGCTTCGACTTGAAACGAAGTCCCGGTTTGACCTGTGGGGAAAAATTTTGCACGCCTCAATCGAATTTGCTCAACGCCATATTTTGACCAATCATCAAATGGCTCCAACATACCGTCTCTGAGTGCATTGAGCTTGTATTTGGTTCGCTCAATTTCTTCAGGTTTAATTTCTTGCTCCACCACGTGTTTGCCAAATAACTCCAGCACAGCGGTGTGGTTTTTAGCGCCGCCCTTAACAACCGTTTCAATGAATCCAGTTGAAGGTTGATAGACCAGCGCTGTTTCAAGTGCGATCCGTGTGTTGATGCGGGTGAAGCGACTGTCTGCGAAATGGGCAATGGCTGTGATCGGCCCTTCGATGTAGATGGTTAGCTGAACACTACCGTCTGCAGCCCGTTTACTCACCTCAACGTGAGAGTTGTCACCACCTCCCGAATTTTTATAGAGCTTGGCAACTGAACTGCAAAAAGCTTCTAACTTGCTGCGATCTTGCTCGAGATCAAGGTCTGCTTGAATGCGATGTTTTTTCCAATATTTACCATTGGATTTGGCCTGAAATGCAATGTGCATTTCGGCGTTGCGAAATGCCTGGTCACGATGGGTCAACATCCACAAGGACAGCTCTTGGGGATCGTAATTGGCGGCGATCTCATCAAAGGCCTCATCACCGTTGCACGTTGACCTGAATTCTTGGATTGATAAATCGTTTGACATCAAGTGCGCGCGCCGCAAATCATCGTGCCAGTGATGAAGAGCCAATTCAACTTTTTCTTTATCTTCCCGACCCAGTTGCGCATCAAGCAGCGAATCTTCAAATCCACTGACAGCCTTGATGACTGTGGCGGGGAGTTTATCGGCCTCTTCGCTCCAATCAATATTGAGATGTTGAGCTAGAGGGTGTTGCTGCGTGAATTCACGCAAAATGGGCATGGAGATATGACGCAAGAAATGTGGAGAGTTGAAGACTTTCACGGTTGGTTTTCCTTGTTAGTATTTGCGCACTAGGCCAACCACAACGCCAAAGATCTCCAATTTTCCTTTTGGCCGAATTACCGGGTAATTCGGGTTCGCTGGTAACAGGTGATATCCGTCTTTGTCTCGTCCGAGTGTTTTGAGTGTGAATTCGTCATCAACCACCGCCACAACAACCTTGCCAAGAGCCGCCTGATTTGTTCGCTCCACGACTGCGAGGTCTCCACTGTGAATGCCGGCATTGATCATGGAGTCGCCCTTGACGCGAACAAGCAATGTTTCGGATGGCTTGCTAATCAAGAAGCGATCAATCGTCATTTGATCAAACGCGTCGTCCAGCGTTGAAATTGGTACCCCTGCTGGAACAGGCTCATGTGCAATCACCCGCTCAAAAAAGCGGGGAGCCGGTGCCCAGTCACCGTCAGGGGTGCGTTCAAGCATGCCATCCACCTCAAGTCGTTCAAGCAGCTTTTTCACGGCTGACTTGGAGGCAAACCCGAGTAGTCCCATCAGCCGCGCGTAGGACGGAAATACCCTGTGCTCGGCGTAATAGCCCTGCAGTTCGACTAAGTGGTTTGGGTCGTTGATTGATTTCTTCACAAAATCATTATAGAGAACGTACGTTCTCTAGGCAAATTTCCCGCAAAAACCAGTTTGGGCGTCTTTTTTTCGATGATTTCCTGTGGAAATCCGCAGTTTCCCGCATGAGCTCGTAACTCCCTGGTGGTCTTTTTACTGGCCTTTTTAGACAATTTTTAGTTCACGCAGTTAGTCAAAAAGGACCCCTTACCAATGAAAACAACCAACCAAACCCCACCGGAACGAATGAGTGCCGAGCAACGCCAAAGCGAGATCGCTTGCATCTTGGCTCTAGGCATTGTTCGCCTCAGGCAATCCAACCCAACAGATAGTCAGATTAAGTCCACACAGAGCAGGGTTTTACTTGCCTTCTCTGGTGAGCAGAGCTTTCATACAGACCACCTCAACAACTAAAGAAACGGCCCGTATGAGTACCCAAGATCCACCGATAAATCTGACAGAGCCCTCCATAGCGTCCCGAATCACTGAGCTCCCCGAGCTACCGTTTCCGCAGATTAAGGCCTTGTGGCGAAAGCTCTTTGGCACGGAAGCCCCCACCCACATCCGCCCCTTCCTTGAGCGCCGGATTGCATACAAGCTGCAAGAGATCGAGTTTCGCAAAGTCGATCCCAATTTGATTGAGCGTAACAACCGCAAGATTGCGACCCTCATCAAAACCGGCAAGCTCAGAAAACGCGACCGGGACCACCGGCCGGTTTACGGAACCATCCTGACGCGGCAATACCAAGACAAAGAACACCGAGTCATGGTGTCTGCCGATGGCCAATACGAGTATGAAGGCCGTGCCTACCAAAGCCTTTCCATGATTGCTCGGGAGATCACGGGCAGTCGCTGGTCCGGCCCGGTCTTTTTTGGACTTAAGGACTACGCTGCCAAGAAAAAACTTAACAAAAAATCAGGAGTTGCCAAATGAGTGAAGCACGTATGGACCCATTAAAACGCCGTTTGCGCTGCGCGGTCTACACGCGGAAATCTACCGAAGAAGGTTTGGAGCAAGACTACAACTCAATTGATGCTCAGCGAGATGCGGGTCATGCCTACATTGCCAGCCAACGCGCAGAGGGCTGGATCACAGTGGCCGATGATTATGACGATCCGGCGTTTTCTGGCGGAAACATGGAGCGTCCCGCCCTCAAGCGTTTAATGGCCAACATCGCCGACGGGAAAATCGATGTCATCGTGGTCTACAAAATTGACCGGCTCACGCGTAGCTTGGCGGACTTTTCTAAGATGGTCGAAGTCTTTGAGCGATACGAGGTGTCTTTTGTTTCGGTCACCCAGCAATTTAATACAACCACCAGCATGGGTCGCTTGATGCTCAATGTGTTGCTGTCGTTTGCACAGTTCGAACGCGAGGTGACTGGTGAACGCATCCGCGACAAGATCGCGGCGTCCAAACGCAAGGGCATGTGGATGGGTGGTATTCCGCCCATTGGGTATGACGTGGCCAACCGCAGGCTGGTGCCCAACCCCGCAGAGGCTAAACTGGTTCACCACATCTTTGCTCGGTTTGTTAAGCTGGGCTCGAGTACAACCCTGGTCAAGGAGCTGCAATTGATTGGTGTGACCTCAAAATCTTGGACCACCCAAGATGGCAAGGTGCGTGCGGGCAAGCCGATCGACAAGGGGCTCATTTACAAGATCATGAGCAATCGAACTTACCTTGGTGAGTTGCGCCACAAGGAGGTGTGGTACCAGGCTGAACATCCTCCCTTGATTGATCAAAAGCTCTGGGACGATGTGCACAGCATCCTCTCCACGAACTCAAGGGTGCGCGCCAACAATACGCGAACCAAAACACCATACTTGCTTAAAGGCATGATCTTCGGCCCCGATGGCAGGGCTTTGTCGCCGTATCACACGACTAAGAAAAATGGCCGCCGGTACCGCTACTATGTTCATCAACGCGAAGTTAAAGAGCATGCCGGGGCATCAGGCATCCCCAGATTGCCAGCGGCCGATATTGAATCAGCGGTACTTGAACAACTGCGCGATTACTTGAGGTCGCCACTGCTAGTTGATGAGATCTTGAGCCAAGCCATGGCATATGACCCTGATCTCAATGAGGCTGTCATTAAGGTTTCCATGCAACGGCTTGATTTGATTTGGGATCAACTCTTTCCTATAGAGCAAACGCGCATCGTCAAATTAATGATTGAAAAAGTCATCGTCTCCGCCAACAAGCTCGAAGTTCGCTTTAGGGCCAACGGGTTTGAGTCCTTGCTTGGTGACTTGCGCAATCAAAAGATCCGGACAATCCCAGCTGAAGAATTGGAGGCGGTATGAGCGAAACGCAAATCCATCAAACAGGGCAACCCCAGATAATTGTCGCCAGCGATGGCAGCGTTTCTCTGAGTGTTTCAATTCAGATTAAGCGGCGTAGTGGGCGCAAGCAAATCACAATGCCCAATGGACAGTCAGGCATCAACCGCCCTTGGGATGTGGCCACCACGCCGCTGCAACTGGCGCTGGCCAGGGGCTACCGGTGGCTGGCCATGCTGGAATCCGGTAAGGTGAAAAACCTGACGGAGATTGCTGCACTGGAGGGAGTAGACAACAGCTACGTCAGTCGGATGGTGAATCTGACCACACTGGCACCAGACATCGTTGAGGCTATTCTGGAGGATGCGCTGCCGGACCACCTGACGCTGTTTGATCTTGCGGTGGACCCGCCTGCGCTTTGGGAGGAGCAGTGCGTATTCCAGCACACTTGGACACCTAATCCACTAACACTTGGACACTCATTCCAGTAACACCTGGACAGATCTAATGTTTGCTGTCGGTGTTTGAATTGTGACTATTTTTTCTCTCTTTGTGAACCCCTTTCTTTAG
>CAJAYT010000163.1 GCA_903949285.1 uncultured Burkholderiales bacterium | reverse complement strand
CCTTTGGTATTGATAGCGCCTGTCTCACACAGACTGGCTAGTAAGAAAAAAATAGATTTGAAGTCTTTGAGTAATGAAAAATTTATTTTTAGAGAAAAGGGATCCGGAACGCGAATGTCAACGGAGTTATTTTTTAAAAAAATGAGGTTCAAACCAAATGTACTGCTGGAGCTTGGTAGCAATGAGGCTATTAAGGAAGCAGTTATTGGCGGACTTGGCGTAGCAGTGCTATCTCAGCACGCCTTAGGTAGGTCGAACACAGGGGGAGAAATTGCCGTTCTAGGCTGTAAAAATTTTCCAATTGAGTCTAGTTGGCATATAGTTAGTCCAAAAGGAAAAAAGTTGTCTCCTATATCCAAGGTATTTAGAGAGCATTTGCTTAAGAATATTGACTGTTGAAGGTTGACTAATGGATATTCAATGCATTGAAGTTACACAACACTAATTCAATCTACACATTCATATCAAAGGTTTAAAGCATTATGTATTGACGAAAACTGAATCAACACAGGGTAGGTAAGGTCCCTTTGTACTTTTCTAACTGTTTAAGCAGTATCGTCAATCCTATATTGATTTATATTTATCCAATATCGTGGTATTTTGAGCCTTAAGAGTACTTAATGACTCATCCTAAGATATATTATTTTTTTACCTAGTTATTACTGCGATACTCAACATTACTTAATTTTATAAAGTTTTATATATGTTGCGTTTACTCTCTAGCATGCTCGCTATTTCTGCCCTTCTACTTGGATGTGCATCCCCAACAGTAGTTCAAAGCGTCAAACCAGGTGATGCCGGTTTAACCTGCGCCCAATTGCAAAATGAATACTCCGATGCAGATAGATTCAAGAAACAAGCTGGTGAAGAAAAGGGCGTAACAGGGGGTAACGTAGCTAGGCTATTGTTTTGGCCCGCTATTATTGGAACTTATATGAATGCAAATGAAGCTATTTCAGCTGCTGATAACAGGATGACCTATTTGGCAGGTATCATGACGCAGAAGAACTGTAGTGTCCCAGCGAGCATGACAGCCCCTGCACCAGCTCCCGTGACTCCAGATCCTCAGCCGAAATAGAAGACTGCAATCCTTCATCTGGCTCCGTAAAGCTTGAGCTCAAGCTCTTACCAATAGTATTAAGGCTACGGGGGGACTTGGATTAGAGAGGCTTTAAAGTTGGGGGAGAGGTATTCATACGCCTCTCATACTGTACCTATAGACCCGGAGTTTAGGGCGTGAAATACGAAATAATAAGCCCGTCTCTGACGTGCTTATTTCCTCAATATGACAGTGAAGTGAAGTTGGAGCCACTCTTGTTATGATGAGAATCTAGGCTTCATATTGGCTGTGCAAATTGAGACTATGCTTTAAACATTATTTTTGAAAGATTTCGGTAGTGGTGATTCATTTGGGCTGTAGGAACCAAGTATTTGGTCCGCTTGTTAGCGCCAAAAAATGCGATTTTTATCCATCCCGCCTCTATTAGTTCTGAGATTTTTCGGTGTAAGGTGGCGGGAGAGGCAATACTCTCAAGCGCCATAGCTTGCGTTACCGTGAGCGCTGATTCCTGGAAAAATCTGATAGCTATCTGTTGTAAAAGTTTTTCACATTTCAAATCAGGTGAGATGTTCTTATGCTTGCTAACGAGTGTTTGCTTGAGTTGAAGAAATGTGAGGTAATGGTTCATAGTAATATTTAATTTAATTTATTTTGTAAGGAATGCTTTTAATTTCTCGCAAGCCATAGCTTGCTTAGAAAATGCGACTATTTGAGCGGTAAGTTCATCGTTTTTTTCTTTAAGTTTAATAAATTCAAGTGCGCTTTGGGCTAGATCTTCTGTATCTGATTTTGTGATCTTAAGTAATTCATCGCTTCGTTCATGTAAAGAAATGATGTCCGTTTTAAGTAGTGCAGCGCTCGATTCTTGAGATCTCACTACACTGCGCAAGTAGGACGCATAACCCCCAGTTGCTGCCAGCAACAACGTTAGAGTTAAAGCGGCGATGGGATATTTCTTCTTATTCATCTGAGTACCTTTGAGTTGTGATCATGTTGAAGTTATTTGAAGGTCGGAAGGACCTCGGAACCGGACTTTTGTGAACTACCACGGGGCATAGCGTTCACAATGGGCTGATAGTTTGTGCTTATGCTCTTTGATGTGGGAATATGCGTTAATGCTTGACCAGTCATTGATGCTGTAAATTGACTAAAATCAATTTTGCTCATGTTTAAGTGAGTTAACTCAGATTGGGTCAATCCAGAGCAACTACTTGGATCAATGCCTAACTGAGCTTTTCCTTGGGTATTGATTATTTTGGCAAGCACAGAATTAAAAGAACAGTACTGACTCGTCCACTCAATACACGTATTGATAATGGGTGTTTTGTTTGAACAGTACTGGTGTTCAAACTGACTCAAGTTAGAACCGCGGTGCAATCCCAGCAACTGTTCTGATGGTGTACAACTTGCTGCGTTCTCAATAATGGTGATAGCCGCGTAGGCTGCAAAAGCGTAAGGATTGAAATACACACCAGAAGTACCCAATTCAGTCGTAGCGCCCATCAGCCCAGAACCTTCAATTGAAGTTGCAGAGTAAGTGAATCCGTATGCGCTAAGCGAAAATCCGCCCGATGCGAACTGAGTTCCAACAATATCACCGCTCTCTGAGGCCACTATGTTGGACGAGGCAATCATGGATTCATACAGGCCCTGGGAGTAAGGGCTGCCATTTGCGTATAGAGTGTCAAACACATATGCAGACCCAGTGTCTACCGCTGACTGTCCCGCATACTTCACTACAGAGGCAGACGCACCAAACACCAAGCCAAACGCTACACTGTTGGCTTTGCCCCCGGGCGTTGTCTGACAGCAATTCTTTATGCCCAAATCACCAACAGTGCAAGATTCACTTACACCGTAGAAAATATTGTTTGGACTCTGCGAATAGGTCTGAGTTTCATTAGCGATCTCAAGAGCCAGTGCGGCTTGAATAAAAGTTGTATTCTTAGTTTCATTTGTAGCAATGGTCAAAGGCGTTGTTATATTACTAGCGCACTGCACTTGTTGGCTGGTTCGAGCCGCGAGTGTCTGACATGAATATCTGTTTGACCATGAATTGCATTCCCCTGTCTCACCCAGATAACCCGTGCAGCTTGAGTTCTGCTGGGAACAAAGATTATTGGATGAGTACTGTGAACACGTATCTGTAGAGGTCCCCTGGCAAGTATAGATGTATGCGTAATTCCAGCAGGTCTGAGTGAGTTGAACTGCGTTATTGGGTAGGGGCGAGCCTAGTAGACAAGCAGTATCGCCATTTGAGTCGGTTTTACACGGAGTTGCGTCTGTGCATGAAGCCTGTGCACTTTGAGTACACGCACCTAGTGCAAGTGTTTGCGCACAGATGGGAAAACAGAGCTGCGCTAACGAAATGGAGAGCATTAAAATTTTGAGATTAAATTTCAATGTATAGCCTTAATTTCAAGCGTATCTATAGGTTTTGATTTGTCTGAGCAAAGCACTCCATTCGGTACTAACAATTTCTTGGGACACTGCTGCAGAGGGGGACCACCGTTTTCGCAAATACTTAATTGCCCCCCTAATTCCTTCCATCTGGTGTGGGAGGAGGGTTGCGAAATCCAGAATTCAATTCGACCACATTGCGTTTGCTCCTTAAATTTATAAAGCAACTGTGCCTCCTGCAACAGGG
>CAJAYT010000162.1 GCA_903949285.1 uncultured Burkholderiales bacterium | reverse complement strand
TGGTGCCCGAGGCCGGAATCGAACCGGCACGCCCGCTATTAACGAAAGCGGCGGATTTTAAGTCCGCTGTGTCTACCAATTTCACCACTCGGGCACGTAAGGTCATTATTTTAGCCTATTTTATTCAACTTACCCGGTCTTAACATGTCGGTTTGGGCTGCCTCAACACAAGACTTTCCATTTGGGCCATATTGAGTTGGGACTAATTTCGCCATAATCGACGTTGTTTAAAATAGAAAATCACCAAATGAAGCTTCTCTATGCCTAATTCTGGACGTCAAAGTCTGCAGAAAGAAAATGACTTAATACGCAGTGCAATTGATTTGCACCGGAGCGGTCAGTCCGCCCAAGCAAAATCAATCTATTTAGATATTCTTAAATTGAATCCTTTGGATGTAGATGCTCTACATCTACTTGGAGTGGTCGAGTTGCAGGAGAAGAGTTGGAGCAAAGCGGCTAGTTACATATCAAAGTCGCTTGCTTTAAATCCGAATCAGCCGAGCGCATTAAATAACTACGGTATAGCACTCAAAGAGTTAAACGACGTTGATGCGGCTATTGAGCAGTATCTCAAAGCAATTAAACTTCAGCCCCAAGATGCAAATACATACATGAATTTGGGTAATGCATACCAAGCAATATGTAAATACGAGGCAGCCATACAAGCGTATGACACTAGTATTATTATTACGCCAAGTCTAACTGCTGCCATAGTCAATAGAGCGTTTGCTCTATCTTGTCAGGGTAATCATATCAATGCCGTATCTAACTATAAGCTTGCCTTACGAATTAATCCAGATGACCCCAAAATCTACAATAACTTGGGTAATTCTTTAAATTATTTAAACGAAAAGGGTTTGGCTTTAGAGTGCTACTCTACTGCGATACATTTAAATCCCTCCTATGGTGACGCATTTTTCAATAAAGGAAACATCTTAAGAGACCTGGGCAAAATGGAGGAGGCATTGGTTTGTTATAACAAGGCTATTGAGATCAATTCAGATAATGTGGATCAGTTTATCAACCGAGGCAATTTACTTCGGGATTTAGATTGTTCAAGCGAGGCAATAAAGAGTTTTAACGCCGCGATTAAAATGAGCCCAGGCTACGCTCATGCCTATAACAACCGAGGCAATGCGGCGTTAGACCTTGGACAAGTTGAGCTTGCCTTGGCAGATTATTCACTGGCTATATCATTTGATCCAACGTACGCTCAAGCTTACAACAACAGGGGTAACGCTTTTCGTCTGCTCTTTAATGTTGAACGAGCACAGGAGAATTATCTACGAGCAACTTACCTTGATCCAGCTTTTCCAGACGTCTACAACAACATAGGTGTTGTGTTGATGGAGTCCTTTTTGACTTTAGCTTCGGTTGAGTCTTTTGATAGAGCCATTGAGCTGAATCCTTCATTTACAGATGCTTACTTTAATAAAGCTAATGCACTAAGAGATCTAAAGCTTTTTAAGCAGTCTATACCGGAATACAAAAAAGCTCTCACAATAAAACCAGAGTATGAGTATTTGAGAGGTCTGTTGCTGCATTCTCAAATGCAAATTTGTGATTGGAGCCGATCGAATGAACATACACGTGCATTGGTTGCGAGTATTGATAGGGGAGAGAAGTGTTCCCCTCCTTTTCCGGTGCTTGGTTTGGTTGACTCACCCGAGTTACAGCTAAAGGCCGCAACACTTTGGGCTCAAACTAAGTTTCCATCCTCACCCGATGCATTCACTATTACGAACCCCTGCACATCAGCTGATAAGGGCTTGATTAGGATCGGTTATTTCTCATCAGATTTTAGGGATCATCCTGTTTCTTATTTAATGGCTGATCTATTTGAGCACCATGACCGCTCTCGCTTTGAGATCATTGCATTCTCGCTTGGGCCCAAAAAAAGGGACGCAATGCGGGAGCGACTCGAGAGATCATTTGATATTTGGGTTGAGTCATTTGGTCATTCTGATGACGCAGTAGTGCGTCGTGCGAGGGAGTTGCAAATTGATATTGCCGTGGATCTTGGCGGATTCACCAAGAACAGTCGCACCGGTATATTTGCCAAAAGAGTAGCCCCGGTTCAGGTCAGTTATATCGGTTATTTAGGAACGATGGGAGCGCCTTATATTGATTATTTGCTTGCTGATGAAATTGTTATTCCAAAAGAATCACGCCCCTTTTATAGTGAACGAATCGCGTACTTACCCATCTATCAGGCCAATGATTCCAGAAGAAAAATGTCGATTAAACCAATATCTCGCGACGAACTCGGGTTGCCCAAAAATGCATTTATTTATTGCTGTTTCAACACCAACTACAAAATAACACCCACAGTATTTGCTTCATGGATGAGAATACTCCTAGCAGTTAAGGATAGTGTTTTACTGATCTATGCAGACACAGATGAAGTTAAAAGCAATCTAAGATTTGAAGCTGCGCGTCATTTGGTAAATCCTGAAAGAATTCATTTCGCTGATAGAGTCGCTCAACCTGAATATTTACGCCGCTATACATTGGCTGATTTGTTCTTGGACACAAGTCCCTACAACGCAGGCACCACTGCCAGTGATGCTTTGTGGAGTGGCTTACCAGTATTGACTTTAATGGGTCAATCTTTTGCAAGTCGAATGGCTTCGAGTTTGCTTGTTGCACTGGGGATTCGTGAGCTAATCACGCACTCTCTAGCGCAGTACGAAGCGCTTGCAATTGAGCTGGGGCAGTCGCCGCAAAAGATGCGGCGTATTCGAGAACAATTAAGAATTCAGAAAGAAAATTCTGCTCTTTTTAATACCCAGAAATTCACAGCCAACTTAGAGAGAGTGTTTGAAGAGATGGTAAGACGAACAAGGTTAGGGGAGCCGCTCACGGATATTAAGCAAATAACATGAAACAAATGTTTCTAAATATTCATTGAGTGCAGCAACTCATTTCTTAGCAATTAATGTTGCTGCAGTTGACTAGGGGACAATTGGTTGTTCAACTAACTGAATGCGTTTGCCGTTCATGTCAGATGGCATGACTCGAGTGCCTTGAAAATAGACTTGGAGTTTAGAGAAATCGGGACTTGAAACTTGCCACGGCGCCTTACCGTACACACTCATTCCTTGATCTTTTGTAATAGTGATCGTTGTCTTCTTGCCTGAACTATCTTGCACACAGGCCAATCCCTTATCTGAAGTCGATAGGTATACATAGTTGCCGGGCTTGTTGGGTTTGTATTGAGGTGGGTATGTTGCCAGGGGTGCATCAGGACTCAGAAGTTGACATGGGTCACCCCCAGCAGTTAATGCCGCTGTACCAGTTGTGCTTGAACTGTTAGAGTCTGTCTCCTTAGGTTTTGTAGCGGGTGTTTGGGTACCCATTGCAGCGACCCCTGGGATTGAGGCCGAGGCGGGCGCTACTGCTGACTCAGGTGTTGTTGAGCCTTTTACTACGTCTTGAGCGCGTGTTAAGGTTGTACTCACTGCGTTCAAACTCGTATCAACCGTGGTCTTTGCGCTTGACATAAGCGCATTTTTTGAATCTGTTAGTGGATTGGATAATGGTGTTGTGATTTCAACAGTTGTTGCAGGTGTTTGCGATAAGGCGGCGGTATCGGCTGTGCTGGGTAAGCTACCCTGATCTTTCAAATTAGGAGTAACTATTTCTGTACTTGTCGTCGTTGTCGAATCCCAAGGACTGAGGTACAAAACAGCGATGCCTATGAAAATCACACCTGCACCCCAGGTCATCGGATTTATATTTTTTCGGGTGTAGATGGGCGGAGTTGATATTCCTTTGGAGCGACCACCCTTGTTGGAGAGACGGACAATCTCTTCAATTACATTTTTAGAAGAACCCGGTTCTTTAGACTGATGAATATGGTTTGAATGAGTGCTCTCAGCACTTTCGGAATCAACTGCTCGGTCGGGGTCGATGACCTTTAATACTCGCTTGATGGCTTGTTGCTTAATATCCTTGGAATAAAAAAGATGGTCACCGCCTTCCTCCAACTGTTTGAGTTGCGGGATGGATAAACTTGTTATTTTCGCAAGTTCACTCAATTCAATTTGCGCATTTTCTCGCAAATTCTTGATTTCATTTGGCTCCGGCATCGACATGGGTATAAGTAATCAATGAAAAAGGTTATATGTAAAACTTCGGTGAAACCACATATTTTTCTAAATTTATAATAAATATGCTTGCTACTGCTCGCACTGGAAGTACGAAGAACCTTCACAAACTTATATAAATATAGCACGCTTTTGATTCGATCTGCACTCAAGCTGGGTCATAACTTTAATGACCATCTAGTGAGCCTAAGTCGTGTAGTGCTTTGGGTGTATGCGCTTAATGTGTTTTGAGCTAAGGTTGGGAGACTTTTGTATTTTTGGTAACTCTGGATTTTGATACGTCCTTTTCAGGATGCATGGACAAGCAATCCATGGCCCGACAAGTTTGAGCCCTGACAACTGGAGCTTTAAAAACTGTTAGTCAATCCTGATCAAAGATATCTAAAAATAAATTAATAGCTGCCGAGGACTTTACCTTTGGAGTCTTTGATCCGAGTTACTGCCTGGACGGGGTGAGCAGCCAGTTTTTGTACAGGGGGTGATTTTGCAGCGTATCAAAACAAAATCCTTTTTCTTGGAGTCCCGTGATAAGGGGTTCTAAATCTGCGGGAGCCCAAGGATCCTCACGCGACCAAATCCCTAAATGGGCCATCAAAATGTCACCCGTTTTTATATTTTTGAGGGCACGCTCAAGCAGCAGGCGGTTTGGATAAGTTTTGCTATTGAGTTCATCTCCGAGGAAACCCGCAGGTGCCCAGTCCACGTGCTGAAATCCACAAGCCTTAGCGACCTTGATTAACTGGGGTGAAGTTTTTCCACCAGGGGCCCTAAAAAGAGGAAGCGGTTGTACCCCCGTGATTTCCTTTAAGCGACTATTGGCCAGTTTAAGTTCCTCGCAGTATTCTTTTGCTCCCCAGTTAAGTTTTTGTCCTTTAAGAGGACCAGAACTTGGTTGAAAAATAAAGCGGTTATCCGGTAGATCACCTCTCCAGTAAACATGATCATAGGTATGAGAGGCAAAGGTATTACCCAGCGCGGCCTGCTCCTTCCACCAACTCGCCCAGGTATCCCCAAGTGTTCCGTCACCTGTTTTGGTGGGTTCGTGGGCGGCAAAGTAGGTGACCCTCACGTTGTGTTTTTTGAGGATATCAGAGATCAGTGGGGCCACCTCCATGTGGCCAGTATCAAAGGTTAGGTAGACAGGTTTTGAGCATAAAGCCCTAGGTCGCTCCTGCGCCCAAGAGCTATTGGTTTGAAGAAAGGAGAAGCAAAGACAATAAAATGAAATGACGCCGAGGTTGAGTTTAGAGCTGACGTAGGAGCTAAAGCTTAACCTTAAGCTTAACCTTAACCAAAGGCTTAGCCGTTGAACCAGTGAACTCGCTAAAAGAAATAAATTTACTGAAGGCGAATTAGATTCGCTTGGCATGATCTAGTGTCCATATTCCGTGCGGTGATTTTCCGACCTTAACTTGCCTGATTAACTTACCGCTATCGATATCAACAATACTCATTCGCCCGATCCAACGAGAGGATATAAAGAGGGATTTTTGATCTGCTGAGACTTCCATGCAGTCTGGACCCCCGGGTGCTTTAATTTCTTTGATAACTTTAAAGGTTGTGTAATCAATCAGACTAATCGTGTTGGATACTCGGTTACTCACAAAGATATGCTTGGAGTCCCCGAGTGCTCGAAAGGCATGTGCTCCCTCACCTGTTGGAATAGTTTGAACCAATTGTGCTGGATTTTTGGAAATATCATAGACCTGTACATCTCGTCCGCCCGTGAGTCCAACCAGTAAGCTTTTACCATCAGGTGTGCCAAAAACATCGGCCGGCAAAGATCCTGTTTTGATTCTCCATTTGATGGTTTGTGTATTTAAGTCAACAGCCACCAGTTCATCGCTGTCTTGCATCGTAGCGTAAACAGTTGTGCTGTCCGCATTGATCCATAAGTGACTGGGTGTTTTGGATGAAGGGATTCTTTTAACAATAGCCAAATCATGGCCGTTCCAACTGTAAATATCAATGTGATTGAGTCGGTTCCCAACGGTGACGAACCATTTCATATCGGGTGAGAAACGCAATTGGTAGGGATCCAATGTGTGTTTGATAACTCTTTGGACTTCAGCAGTTCTAGGGTCAATAAAGGTTAGAGAGTCGCTGCCGGCGTTAGCCACAATCACGGATTTCTCATCCGGAGTTAGGTATAAATGGTGAGGCTCTTTGCCTGTTGGAATCTTTTTAATCTCATGCCAGTCCCCTGTGTCAATCACACTGATGTTGGCGTCAAGGGAGTTCAAAACAAAAAGGGGAACTCCCGCCGCACAAGTAGCAGTTGTGTAAATACCTAATGCCGCAAGGAAGCCTGCCCCTATGATTTTGGGACGAAAGGTGGTTTTTACTGCGTTCAATGCGTGCGATAGGATAGTTGTGTTCAAAGTGGAGTTCCAAAGTAAATCACTGCAAGTACTAAACACTGGCGTGATTGAGGTAAAGCGGTGAGCTGATTAAAGCGTTAATTGTAATTTACAAAGTTTTAAATCCGTCTTGACTAAGATCAAAAGCTTCCCGGCGACTCGCGATCAAAGGAGAGAGCGTGTTTGAGGGAGTAAACCATCAACAACCCATCAACAAATCAACACCCCTTAAGCGTAAAAGAGATCATCGATCTCATTTCTGGACAACCACCGCCACTCCCCCTCTTTTAATTCAGCGGGAATCGTAAGGGTTCCAATTTGGGATCTATGCAGCTGCGTAACTTTATGCCCTGTGGCTGCAAGCATGCGTTTGACCTGATGGTATTTGCCCTGGGTTAAGGTTAACCGGAGTGTAAAAGTCCCCGTTAGTTCAGCGGACTTGGCGAGTATGAGTTCATACTCATCTTTAAGTTGCACGCCTTTTACTAATTTATCACAGACACTTTGGTCTAGTGGATCCTCCGTGGTTACCTCATAAATTTTGGGAACATGGTGACGCGGCGAGCTCATCTTGTGTATGAATTGCCCGTCGTCCGACAAAAGCAAAAGCCCCGTTGTGTCTTGATCGAGTCTACCTACGGCTTGAATGCCTGGTGTTGCGCCTTTTCTGGGTCTTTGTCTTAAGGGGGAGGGTAGTAAGGTATACACACTGGGCCAGTTAGAAGGTTTTTGTGAGCACTCAATACCTATTGGTTTGTTGAGCATCACATAGGCTACACAGTGATAGGTCCACTGGACTTGTTCGACTGTGTAATGAAGCCCCTCTAAAACCTCAAGACCCTTGGCGGGCTTAGACGGTCCGTCCTGGACCTCGGCAAACCAATTCTCAACCGGCGTGTAGGGATCTTTGATAACTTCGAGTTTTAGCCTATCCGAGCCGTGGAGAGTGTTTAACTGGAAAAATCCTTCCTCAACAAGTGCAATACAGTGGCGCCGGGTGCCGAATCCTTGTGAGTAAAGTAAATCAGCAGCGTTCATGGCGATGGACTTTGATTCACTTGGGTTTTGCCAATGATGCCCCTGCTCTCAAGCTCTTTGATTTGTTGCTCACTTAGGCCGATTTCTTTCATAATATCCACAGTGTGCTGTCCAAGGGTTGGTGCGGTGCTTCGCGCGCTCCCAGGTGTTCGGGAGAGCTTTGGAATAATCCCCGGTAAATCAAGTTGTGTACCGTCTGCTAACGTTTGTTGAACAATCATCTCGCGCGCCCTGTAGTGCGGGTCCTCTGCAATGTCTTTGACGGTATAGATTCTTCCGCTGGGCACTTGCGCCTCATCTAGCGCCTTTAAAACCTCCTCGCACTTGAGCGTGTTCGTCCAAGCCCCAATGGCGTCGTCTATTTTCTTGGAGTCCTTGACCCTGCCCTCATTGTGTGCCAAGGACGCGTCCTGTGCCAGGTCCTGTCTGCCGATTGCGTACATCAGTCTCTTAAATATACTATCTCCGTTGCCTGCAATTAACGCGTACGCTCCGTCTGCGCAAAGGTATGCGTTACTGGGGGCTATGCCAGGGAGTTCGCTCCCGGCGGGCGCTCTTACGGCTCCAAATGCACTGTACTCGGGCAGTAAACTTTCCATGCAGTTAAAGACAGCCTCGTACAAGGCAACATCAATGACTTGTCCAAGCCCACTGTGGTGTCTCTCGTGAAGGGCCATCAAAATACCAATGACTCCGTGCAAAGATGCAAGCGTGTCGCCGATGCTTACTCCAACTCGCACGGGGACCCGTCCGGGTTCAGCGCTTAAGTGCCTAAGTCCGCCCATTGCCTCCGCTACTACCCCAAATCCAGGCTTATCGCGGTAGGGACCCGTTTGTCCGTAACCGCTGATGCGAAGCATGATGAGTTTGGGGTTGATCTCTTGGAGTGCTTGGGGTCCTAAGCCCCATGCCTCCATCGCGCCTGGTCGAAAGTTCTCAATCAAGACGTCCGCACTTTGCGCCAGACAGCGCACAATCTCTTGGGCCTCCTTTTGTTTGAGGTCCAGTGTTATGGATTTTTTATTTCTGGATTGGATTTGCCACCATACAGAGGTTCCGTCTTTGATGAGCCTCCACTGACGAAGGGGGTCTCCGCCTGAGCCGGGCGAGTTTGCGTCCTTTTGGGGTGGTTCAATTTTGATCACTTCTGCGCCAAAGTCAGCCAGTGTTTTAGCGGCGAAGGGCCCTGCGATCAACTGACCTAATTCCACGATTCTCAGGCCCTGCAATGGTCCGAACCGCTTGGCCTGAGATGTGTCTGTTGCGTTTGGGCTATGGGACTCTTTAGATTTAGATTGATTTGACAAGATAGCTCACAAAGAATGATAGAAATTGGCTAAATGCTCAGGATTTTTACCTAATTTGCACGGGGAATATCCCTGGAAATTGTTTTTTAGTGCGTTGTAATTTAGAGACCCCCATACCTGAGGGTGTAAGTTCATAGGGTGTGATTTAATTGATAGTGTATTTTAGAATTAGGACCACAGTGCTACGGTGATTGGATGTATTCGTGCCCAAGAGTACATACAATAGCGTATATTAAAGTGCATATCCATTTATGGCAGAAATTAAGTCTTATAACCCTCAGCGTTTTCATCATTTTTTGGCCCATTTAACTCGTTTAGTGGATCAAAATCCTGATGAAGCTCAAGCGCTTGATGGGGCGGCACAACTCTTGGGTGATTTGGTGTCTAGTGATGATTGGTTACTGCCTGACTTTGCACATCCGCATCCGCTTCACTATCAGCAGTACTTACTTTTTGCAGATCCGCAGGACCGGTTCTCGGTTGTCAGCTTTGTCTGGGGTCCCGGACAGTACACACCGATTCATGATCACACAGTTTGGGGTTTGATTGGGATGCTGAGAGGCTCAGAGATGTGCCAGTCTTACTCAAGAATGTCAGACGGGCGCTGGGCGCCAGCGGGACTCCAAATTCAGATGATTCCAGGCGATGTCGAGGCCGTATCTCCTCGCTTGGGTGATGTGCACCGTGTATGGAATGCCTTTTCAGACCAAGTCTCCATCAGCATTCACGTCTATGGGGCTAATATTGGCAAGGTGCAAAGGTCCATTTATTACGAGGACGGCGCCCGCAAGACTTTTATTTCCGGCTATAGCAATGTCCCCGAGATGTTTAGCGGTTTGGTGACGGAGCATAGTTTCTCGCCAAGTGCGCCGGCTTTGGCGCCTAGTCTTGCCCACCCTAATTCGCATAGTGCCACTGGTGTTGGTGGTGCTAGCGTTCCAACTGCTCAGAGTGCAGCGGTTCCCAAATCTGCCCCCACTGTGCCGGCAGTACAAAATATTTCGGATGTTGCAAATGCTTTTACTGCATCCAAGGGATCTACTACACCGAAGGTATCTCCTGCTTACGTAAAGCCGGTCACGCCTACCCAATTAGTTCAAAAGGGGCCGTCCGCTGTACAAAAACCAGTGAAGACCAATATCTCAACCCCAACCCCAACTTCGGCGGTGATTGCTGAGCCCAAGTTGGTCGCGGAACTCGCGCCAGCGCCGAGGACCCATTTAATTGAGCCCACACTCATTGAGCCCACCTTCATAGAGCCGACTTTGATTGAGGATGCTGCATTTGCCTCTGGTCCCGCCAAAGAGAAAGAGGCAACCGGATTAGCGACATCAAATCAGCTTGGCGATTCAAAGAGCGCAGGGGTTCCTCTGAGTAGTCCAACCCCACTGACACCAATTAGCCCAAGACTGACCGTTCAATTTGAACTACCTTTAAACGGATCAGAATTACCGGATTTCCCTGATTTACTTTTGCCGACCCCGCCTTCAGCAAATACTTTGGCAACGGATGCGCCTGACGTCATGGACGCGCCTCTTGTGGCCGCTTCGTCAGTAACCTCGAGCCCACCCTCTGAACCGCTCGCGCCTGCAACTCCAACCCTAACTTCAGCTCCAGCTCCAGCTCTGGAGTCAGTTGAATCTTTGGAAACTCCTTTGCCAGATCAGGCCCCAGCACCCGAACCCATTGCAAAGATTGGGGGCTTTGAGCTCGTCACTCCACTGCAGGTCAGAAACTTCATACTCGCTAAGACCGAGATCGCTTTGATCGATGCGCGTGAGGAGGATTCTTATGCACAAAGCCATCCGCTATTTGCTTGTAATTTGCCCATTTCACGAACTGAAGCAGATGTCCTACGCCGTATCCCTCGCAAAGACACTTTGATTGTCATTTACGATAACTCAGAAGGTCTTGCGCTGAGGTCAGCTGAAATTCTCAAACGTTTGGGCTACACCCGGATATGTTTGTTGGAGGGTGGCCTATCGGGTTGGGCTGCAGCAGGCGGGGAGCTTTTCAAAGATGTGAACGTTCCCAGTAAAGCTTTTGGTGAATGGGTAGAGACCTTCAAACGCACGCCCTCATTGCCCGCCTCTGAAGTAAAGGCTTTGATTGAAGCTAAGGCAGATGTCGTGGTCCTTGATGCACGTCGCTTTGATGAATACCAAACAATGAGTATTCCGGGTGCAATCAGCGTTCCTGGTGCGGAGTTGGTGATGAGAGCTCGCACCATTGCGCCAAAACCAACGACGCGTATTATTGTGAACTGCGCTGGACGCACGCGCAGCATCATAGGGGCCCAATCCCTAGTCAATGCTGGCATTCCAAATCCTGTGTGCGCGCTTCGAAACGGAACGATTGGTTGGATGTTGGCTGGTCAGGAATTGGTCAAGGGCGCACAGGCACGGTTTCCAGAGGCGGATCCTGCGGACCTAGCGAAAGCTCAGGCCTCCACATTGGCGCTCGCTTTTAGATCTGGCATTAAACGCATTGAATTAAGTGATTACTTTGAATTCAAAAAACAAGTCGATAGAACGACGTATTTGTTTGATGTGCGTACCCCAGAGGAGTTCGCAGTCTCGCGTTTAAGCGGTGCTCTAAGCGCGCCGGGCGGGCAACTTGTCCAAGAGACGGATCATTACGCCCCGGTTCGCGGAGCGCGCATCGTTTTGTACGACACAGACGGAGTGAGAGCCTACATGACGGGCTCATGGCTTGTGCAACTTGGGTGGGAAGTTTGCGTCATTAAAAACATATCGCCTTTGAACCTTACTCCAGCAGCGCAGCTCAGCGAATCCGATAAATTGCCCCCAACGATTGGAGCTGTCGAGGAGGCTACACCCGCTCAGGTTAAAGAGTGGATTGCCAACCGAACCAATCTGACGCTTGTGATCGATGTGGGTGACAGCGCGCAATATGTCAAAAGACATATTCCAGGTGCTTGGTGGATACTGCGCTCTCAAATGCAACAAGATTTCACACGCGTGCACAAGGCGAATCGTTATGTGCTGACCTGCACGGACGGCAAAGCTTCTCGTTATGCAGTTGAGGAGTTAAAGCAGTTGGTTCGCCCCGGCGTCCAAGTGCTGTGGCTAAAGGGTGGCAATGCCGCTTGGGTTGACCAGGGCTTTAGCACTCAACAAGGCGAATCTTACGTGGTCAGCCCACGTATTGACCGTTATCGCCGTCCCTACGAGGGAACGCAAAACCCGGTCCAAGCCATGCAAGCTTATTTGGACTGGGAGTATGGACTCGTTGATCAGCTAAAACGAGACGGGACCCATGGGTTCAAACTTATATAACAACCATAGGTTTGGGTTTTGAGCTCTGTGCTGATGGCTCAGATTCGCTAGAAATAAGCCGACCCAAAACTTTGGTCAGACTAGACCAGGTTGGTCCAATCCAGGCCAGGAATTTAGTGCAAGTGCCTAGGTTTGCGTTGGCCGCCGTGACCCGAATTATTAGAAGCTGAGTTGCTACCGCGCTCACCGGGTTTGCCCATTTCAAGGGAGTTAACGAGGTTGTTGAAACGGTCTGAGAAAAGTCGATCAATTTCCTCAGCGATCCCACCCAGTTCTGAGGGCTCAAAGTGACGCTCCATCATGTGAAACACATCGGCAATGAGTAAGTCCCTTTGTGCTTGCATGATCGCTGCAGGCGTTGGGCCCACGAAGAGCATTAAAAAATCGTCCTTTGACTCACGATCATCATCCTCATCTTCTTCATCAAATTCTGTATCGTAGAAAGTGACCTCGATCGTTGCTCCCACCACTGAGAGCTCATTCAGGCTCATGCACATTTCATCCAAACATTGGCGAAAATCATCCTCACCCGGCACTGTCCAACAAAACTCGAGGAGCATGTCTTGTTCGTTAAAGTGAATGCCTGGCTCATCCTCGAAGGAGCTAGCCGCTCCTTCCTCAAACGAGCGAGCTCCTGCGTAAGTCCACAAAGGCTTGAGTGCCTCCTTGACTTGATCATAGGTCACCTTGGCATTTAAAGGTATTTCGCCGTGTAGGTGAATGTCAAAGGTTGAGTTTAAGTCTTTCATTGCTCCATGATAGCAGTAGAAAAAGTTTGCGCTCGCAATGCTTTGCCAACAATCGTTAAAAAACGTCTATAAACTTTATATGGGGTCAGGGAGCCGTTTTTTTGTAGAACTCAAGCACTCACTTTGATGCCTTTGAACTCACCACTGGCGATTCTCTTTTCCCAAATGGCAGGTCCTGTGATGTGCGCACTCGTGCCCCCTGAGTCAACGGCTACGGTGACAGGCATATCCACCACATCAAACTCATAAATGGCCTCCATCCCAAGATCTGCAAAGGCCACCACTTTCGAGGTTTTGATGGCCTTAGAGACCAGGTAAGCTGCGCCGCCTACCGCCATAAGATACGCAGATTTGTGCTTCTTGATGGCCTCTATGGCCACGGGGCCGCGCTCGGCCTTTCCAATCATGGAGATGAGTCCTGTTTTGGCAAGCATCATTTCTGTGAACTTATCCATACGAGTCGCTGTGGTTGGGCCTGCGGGACCCACCACTTCGCTGCCGACTGGATCAACCGGACCGACGTAGTAAATAATTCTGTTTGTGAAATCAACGGGCAACTTCTCCCCAGCCGCGAGCATGTCTTGGATGCGCTTGTGCGCAGCGTCGCGCCCAGTGAGAATTTTGCCGTTTAAGAGGAGCGTTTCCCCAGGCTTCCAACCCGCAACCTCCTCAGGGGTGAGTTTGTTCACATCCACGCGCTTGCTGGTCTTTGTGTTGGGAGTCCAATTAACAGCGGGCCACAAATCAAGCGAGGGTGGGTCCAAGTAAACTGGACCCGAGCCGTCTAAGACAAAGTGCGCATGCCGGGTTGCAGCGCAGTTGGGAATCATTGCGACCGGTTTGCTCGCAGCGTGGGTTGGGTACATTTTGATTTTGACATCCAAAACAGTTGTCAGACCCCCCAAGCCCTGTGCACCGATGCCCAAGGCGTTCACTTTTTCGTAAAGCTCTAGACGCAACTCTTCAACAGGATCTAGCTTTGCGCCTTTAGAGGATTTTTGTTGCAATTCATACATATCTAGACTATCCATTAGGCTCTCTTTGGCTAACAGCATAGCTTTCTCCGCGGTGCCACCAATACCGATGCCAAGCATCCCGGGGGGGCACCATCCCGCGCCCATAGTGGGTACAGTTTTGAGGACCCAGTCTACCAAGCTATCGCTTGGGTTGAGCATGACCAGTTTGGATTTGTTTTCGGAGCCGCCGCCCTTTGCTGCAACGGTTACTTCAACCGTATCGCCAGGAACGATTTGTGTGAAGATAACAGCAGGCGTGTTGTCTTTGGTGTTGATCCTTGCAAAGTGAGGATCGCTCACGACGCTTGCGCGAAGTCTGTTGTCAGCTTGGTTGTAGCCTTGTCGAACACCCTCATTGACCGCATCTTCTAGGCCTTTTGTGAAACCTTCGAAGCGAACATTCATACCTACTTTTAGGAATACATTCACGATCCCAGTATCTTGGCACATGGGGCGGTGACCCGTCGCGCTCATTTTGCTGTTGGTGAGTATTTGCGCAATAGCGTCTTTGGCGGCAGGGGAGGCCTCGAGCTCATAGGCGCGAGCCAAGTGGGCTATATAGTCAGCAGGATGGTAGTAGCTGATGTACTGCAGGGCAGCTGCTACGGATTCAATGATGTCGTTTTGTTTGATAGAGGTCATGTTAATGGTCTTTGGTCTTAGTGCTTATGGTGTCATTAATTTAGAGAAGGAAAAGAACAGAGAAAGTGAAAGCGCAAGCTTAGATGGTGTTTATCCAGCTGTGAGGGTGCTTAATTCATCAGAAAATTTTGAAATTGAAGAGTCATATCCTTGCTGACTAGGTACTCGGTCAATTCCTACAGCACAACGCTTGCAAGTTAAAAGGCAAAGTTATTATGTCCAGAGTCAGTGGGCAGTAGTTTATCAAGCTTGGCGGGTTAAATTCATCCCAATCAGCGGACCAATTTGGGGCGTGTGCGTGATTGCTCAGTCCATCTTAGCCAGGTTGCTTAAATAATAGGCGAATTGATACGCTCAGTCTTAGGTCTTGACGCCCCAACTGGTTTAAAGCCCAGTAAGACAGCTTAAAACTGCTTTTTTTTCCGTTTTCAGTTGACTTAAATCAAAAGCTAAGTGTTCGTACTTATTATGCCAGTACCCCCAAAGTGTTACGATTAATTTAGTTTGCAATTTAACATTGAAGAGTGAGGAGTATTTACCAATGACAGCTCAAACGCAACCCAGCCACGTAGTCCATCAACCCAGTGCAGACTTTGTTAAGGGAGCCGCCGTCTCGGGCATGGCTGCTTATCATGCTCTTTGCAAAAAGGCTGAGGACGATTATGAGGGCTTTTGGGCCGAACAAGCGCGTGAACTGTTGTCTTGGAAGAAGCCTTTTACCAAAGTCTTGGACTCCACACACTCACCCTTTTTTAAATGGTTCGAAGACGGGACCTTAAACGCCTCCTACAACTGTTTAGACCGAAATGTTGAGCGTGGTCTGGGCGCCAAGACAGCGATCATTTTCGAGGCCGATGGGGGCGAGGTAACACAGATCAACTACGAGCAGTTACTGGCGCGCACCTGTCAAATTGCAAACGGCTTAAAGTCCCTTGGTATCAAAAAAGGTGACCGCGTCATTATCTATATTTCCATGTCCATCGAAGGCGTTGCAGCGATGCAGGCCTGCGCAAGGATTGGTGCAACCCACTCGGTTGTGTTTGGTGGGTTCTCAGCGCAGTCACTCAAAGACCGTATCGAGGATACAGGAGCAGTTGCAGTCATCACCGCGGACCAACAAGTCAGAGGGGGCAAGCACCTCCCCCTCAAATCGATCGTGGACGAAGCACTTGAGCTGGGTGGATGTGATAGCGTGAAACATGTGCTGGTTGTAAAGAGAACCGGCGCACAGGTTCAACTCAAGGAAGGGCGGGACCTCTGGTTAAGTGATATTTCAGACCAACAAGCGATAACGTGCGAGCCTGAGTGGGTGAGCGCTGAGCATCCGTTGTTCCTTTTGTACACCTCTGGCTCGACCGGCAAACCCAAGGGCGTTCAACATAGCACGGGCGGATATTTACTTCACGCTGCCCTTACCACCAAATGGACTTTTGACTTAAAGCCAAACGATATATTTTGGTGTACGGCTGATATTGGGTGGGTGACTGGTCACACCTACATCACCTACGGCCCATTGAGCCTAGGAGGTACCGAGATTGTCTTTGAAGGCGTTCCAACCTATCCTGATGCGGCCCGCTTTTGGCGAATGATTGAGAAGCATAAAGTTACTATTTTTTATACAGCCCCGACCGCCATTCGCTCGCTCATCAAAGCAGCCGAATCCGATGAGAAGGTACACCCCTCCCAGTTCAATTTGAAGAGTCTTCGTTTGCTGGGCTCAGTGGGCGAGCCTATTAACCCCGCTGCTTGGGAGTGGTATTACAAAAACATTGGTGGCTCAAATTGTCCGATTGTGGACACCTTTTGGCAAACTGAGACGGGTGGACACATGATCACGCCGCTGCCTGGGGCAACACCGATGGTGCCCGGATCTTGTACGCTTCCCTTCCCCGGTATCCAAGCCGCTGTGGTAGATGAAACAGGAAAGGATGTACCTTGGGGACAGGGCGGCATTTTGGTCGTTAAAAAGCCTTGGCCTTCTATGATCAGAACTATATGGGGTGACCCAGACCGTTTTGTGAAGAGCTATTACCCAGAGGACTTTAAGGGGCAGTACTATTTAGCGGGTGACGGCGCCATTCGTGATGAGAAAACGGGCTACTTCACCATCACCGGACGTATTGATGATGTGTTGAATGTGTCTGGACACCGCATGGGTACGATGGAGATTGAGTCTGCCTTGGTGAGTTGCACCGAGTGGGTTGCTGAGGCTGCGGTGGTGGGAAGACCTGATGACACGACGGGTGAGGCCATCTGCGCTTTCGTGGTCCTCAAGCACCCACGTCCAACGGGTGATGAAGCCAAAAGGATTGCGAAAATTCTCAGAGATCACGTGGGTAAAGAAATTGGCCCTATCGCTAAACCCAAGGACATTCGGTTCGGGGAGAACTTGCCCAAAACCAGGTCTGGCAAGATCATGCGCCGCTTGCTGCGCTCAGTGGCTAAGGGCGAGAAGATTACGCAGGACACCTCTACACTTGAGAATCCAGCCATTTTGGATCAGTTGACAGAGGTCAACTAGCGAAGCGGTGTTGCCCCAAAGTCATTGAACTAAGCTCAGTGATTCAAAGTCAACACCCCCCCTAGGCCTTAAAAGAAATCCCCCTTGACTCTTTCGAGTTAAGGGGGATTTTTTGATGAGCGAGCGGCTTAAATTGCCATCAAATCTGGGTTTACTTGAGCGATAAAACCCAAGTTGCAAGTTGATTCGCCTCGGCTTCGTTCACCTGCGTATTGGCAGGCATGGGTATAGGACCCCAAACCCCACCACCGCCTTTGAGTATTTTTGTTGCAAGTCTTGCCTGAGCACCCGCGTCACCTGCATATTTCTTGGCGACATCTTGGTACCCAGGGCCAACCACTTTGTGGTCAATTGCGTGGCATGCCATGCAGTTTTTGGTCGTAGCAAGTTCTTGATTGGCAAATGCATTGGAGAGTCCAAAGATACTGAATGCAATCGCTGTCAAGACTGAAAGTGAGACGCGCTTCATAACGGGTGTTCCTTGTTTAAATAATTCAAAAACCGAAGTGAGTTGGGAGAGATTTCAAAAGTCTTTGGCGTCGTACTTATCAAGCACTGCGCCAAGGCTTGCGCTGGAGGCGTTATAGGCAAACTTGGCCTGCACGCCGCGGAGATAGCGAGGAGGAGGGGGGGTCCAACCGAGCTTTCTTTTTGCCAGTTCGTCGTCAGAGATGTTCAGCTCTAATAACAATTTGTGTGCATCAATGGTGATCGAGTCGCCTTCTTTTACAAACGCGATGTTTCCACCCGCTTGCGCCTCTGGCGCCACGTGACCAACAACCATTCCCCAAGTCCCGCCTGAGAAACGTCCGTCAGTGATCAGGCCCACACTCTCACCGAGCCCAGCACCAATCAAAGCGCCCGTAGGCGCAAGCATCTCTGGCATGCCGGGGCCACCTTTGGGACCCAAGTAGCGAAGTACCATCACGTCGCCGGGGACAATTTTCCCGTCAAGGATGGCCTTTAATGCGGATTGTTCGTCATCAAATACACGCGCGGGCCCTGTGATGACTGGGTTTTTAAGTCCTGTAATTTTGGCGACAGCACCTTCGGGGGACAAATTACCCTTCAAAATGGCCAGGTGACCTTCCTTGTAAAGCGCTTTGTCGATGCTGCGAATGACGGTTTGGCCGCTTGGTGGCGTGCTAGGTATATCTTTTAGGACTTCGGCAATGGTTTTGCCTGTGATGGTGATGCAGTCTGCGTGTAGTAGACCTGCATCCAGCAAAATCTTCATGACTTGTGGAATGCCGCCCGCGCGGTGTAAGTCAACAGCCAAGTACTGGCCACTTGGCTTTAAGTCACAGATGACGGGGACTTTTTTGCGTACGCGCTCGAAATCATCAATCGTCCAAGGCACTTCAGCTGCATGGGCGATTGCCAAGAAGTGCAGCACTGCGTTGGTGGAGCCACCCGTGGCCATGATGACAGCGACGGCGTTTTCAAGTGACTTACGGGTCACAATGTCGCGTGGTTTGATGTCACGTTTGATGGCTTCGATCAAAACCTTGGCAGACTCCTTGGCAGAATTTTCTTTCTCATCATGGGGGTTGGCCATTGTGGAGGAGTAGGGGAGTGACATACCCAGTGCTTCAAAAGCGCTTGACATGGTGTTCGCTGTGTACATTCCTCCGCAAGATCCGGTGCCTGGAATAGCGCGTTTTTCGATCTCCAGCAGATCTGAGTCACTCAAGTTGCCGGCGGAGTTTTGTCCAACGGCTTCAAAAACGCTCACGATATTCAGATCTTTGTCCTTGAAGCGGCCCGGAAGGATAGTGCCCCCGTAAACGTAAATAGCTGGAACGTTTGCGCGCAAGATTCCCATCATCCCGCCTGGCATATTTTTATCGCATCCGCCGACGACGAGAACGCCGTCAAGCCACTGACCTTGAACGCAGGTCTCTATACAGTCGGAGATCACCTCTCTAGAAACCAGTGAGTACTTCATCCCTTCGGTACCCATTGCCATGCCGTCAGAGATGGTAGGTGTGCCAAACACCTGAGCCTTACCGCCGCACTCTTCAATGCCAGCAATTGCGGCGTCGGCGAGTTTTTGTAGTCCACTGTTGCAAGGTGTAATTGTGGAGTGCCCATTGGCCACGCCCACCATGGGTTTGACAAAGTCTCCCTCCGTGTAACCCATGGCGTAGTACATGGAGCGGTTAGGTGCGCGGGACTTGCCCTCAGTGATATTGGCTGAGCGACGATTAATTTTTATTGGATTTGTAGCCATGGGTGTTGAAGCAAAAATGCTGTTGATGAAATTAAGAGTTTGTGAAGAAAAGAGGTAGAGAAGAAAATCGTGAAATGGGTGCTCATTCAAAACCAAAAGGTTCTAAGAGCGTGGGGGAGAGTTTAGCAAGACTTTGAGCTCTTCGGATGTGAGATTGGGGGGAATGCCTGAGGGAGTCCCTGAGGGAGTGCAATAGCCTAAGCCAAAGCCAAAGCCAAAGCCAAAGCCAAAGCCAAAGCCAAAGCCAAAGCCAAAGCCAAAGCCAAAGCCAAAGCCAAAGCCAAAGCCAAAGCCAAAGCCAAAGCCAAAGCCAAAAC
>CAJAYT010000161.1 GCA_903949285.1 uncultured Burkholderiales bacterium | reverse complement strand
ATGTGGTTCATCAACGGACACGTTTAAGTATATGAATTTAAAAGAGAGAGACATAAAAAAGGGCGCGTCAGGTGATGACGCGCCCGGAACCAACAATCTATGGCAACTGCGATAGCTGGAAGCTTCATTGTAGGCATATTCAGCCTTCTGTACAGCCCCAACCACCGTTGCAACGGCTCGTTGTCGTCCCGCAACACGATTTTTATTAACAGCTTATTCACATATTCTAAGAAGATCCTTTGGACAAGATGTGGGAACTCTGTGGAGTGTTTGAAATTTGTTCATTTTTCAGTGAATATATTATTTCAAGGACAACGATTTCGCTCCAAGATCCACTTGAGTAACCTCATTTTACCTAAAAACTAGTACAAAATACAAAAACAAGTGAGTGTGCACTTACTTTATATTTATTTTAAATAATTGGCTTTTTTACAAAACCCTACTCAATTAAAGGGGTTTATTAGCCCTAAAACCGCCACAAAACAGATTGGGAAAAACCCAAAGCACAGTGAGCTGTGCTCAGGATTTTTCCAATCCCTTTACTTGTTGATGGGTTGAATCAGTGTGTACTGAGCCCAAGCACCTCGCCTAATCAAAAGACTTACCGGCTTTGACTTATCAAGACGACTAGCAACAGTATCAAATGATTTAAGGTTGGTGATCTCCACATTGGCGAGTGCGATGATTACATCTCCTTCGCGCAGTCCTGCCATTGCAGCAGAGTCACTGGCCGTCTCAATTCTGACCCCACCTTTGACCTTTAACTCCTGTCGTTGGGAATCTGTTAGCTCTGTCAAAGTCAGCCCAAGGAAGGGATAGGACGCAACTTTTCCAGGTTTGTCGCCAGACTCATCCTTATCCTCAGCAACCACCTCTTTCTCAAACTCTCCTACCACAACACTGAGTTCTTTATTAGAGCCGCGTCTAAAGACCGTCATGACGCTCTTTGTGCCGGGCTTGGTATTTCCAACGATACGAGGCAGGTCAGAGAACTTCTCAATGCTCTTGCCGTCAAAACGGATAATGATGTCACCCGCTTCAACCCCAGCCTTCTCAGCGGGCGAATTTGCTTCAATTCCTCTAACAAGAGCACCCTGCGTTTTGCCGAGTCCAAGGTTATCCGCAACGTCCTTACTGACCTGATCGATTTGAACGCCCAAGCGACCGCGTTGTACGCGTCCACTCGCTCTTAATTGATCGCTCACACGTATGGCCTCGTCAATGGGGATCGAGAAGGAGATACCCATGTAACCACCCGATCTTGAGTAGATTTGGCTATTGATACCCACCACCTCGCCGCGCATATTGATCAGTGGACCTCCCGAGTTGCCAGGGTTGATCGCTACATCGGTTTGAATAAAGGGCAAGAACTCGCCTGTATCTCTTTGCTTCGCACTCACGATACCTGCGGTCACGCTATTGTCCAACCCAAAGGGTGAACCAATCGCCATCACCCACTCACCCACTCTTAATTTGGAAATATCTCCAATCTTGACGGCAGGCAAATTGGTTGCATCTATTTTGACAACTGCCACATCTGTACGCCGGTCCACGCCCACAATCTTTGCTTTAAATTCACGCTTATCTGGCAAAGTCACGATCACCTTCACAGACTCATCAACAACATGTGCGTTGGTCATGATGTAGCCATCAGTGCTCAAGATAAACCCAGATCCAACACCCTTGGGTTGCTCCTCCTCGCTGCGGGGTGCTTGCTTTGGTTTGGGGGCCTTAGGCGCCCCAGGCACACCGGGATTGGAGGGCATATTGGGGATTGGAATACCAAAGAATCTGCGAAAGAGTTCCTGCATCTCCTCCTCTTGGTCGCCACGGGCGAGAGCCTGCTTTTGAGAGCGCTCTAAAGTTCGAATATTGACAACAGAGGGTCCCACTTGATCGACCAAGTCGGCGAAATCAGGCAACGTCCTCACCACGGCAGAATTATCTTTGGAGCCAGTTGACTGCGCCTGGGCATTCAATCCAAATGTGCCCCACTCGTGTGCGCACACCATCATAAACACTGCAACCGCACCACCACTGAGAAACCATTTAGCGGGACGTGATTTTGTCAAAATTTTCATCTCGAAACTCCGTTTAGAAAATCATCTCTGTGAACCGTACTTGGCCAACAAACCCTTGTCAAGCGAAACCCTATGAACAACTAGCAGTATGAAACCTTTAACCAGTGTCAACATAAATGGGGAAGAATTTCAAAAAAGCAAGCCCGAATAATAGGCACACCTTAGAAGACTCCAAATTTTATCAATACCCCCACGGTACGTCTTTGCTTGTTACAAAAATGCGGACTTGAAAGTCAGTAAAAATTGTCCAAAAGCCAACGCGCATTATGAGGCAATCGCTCCTTGGGGGAGCTGGATAGGTCCAAATAACCATTGGACTGACACGATCGGATTAAATGCAACAAAATTGTAAAGTTCAAACTCGTTTGCTTTGGTCGGTGTGCTCAGCTTCAGGGAACAGGTCTGGTTAACTTTTTTTAATCTCTTGTCAATCTCTTGTTAGACTAATACTAAGCTCAAAGGACGGATCTAAACATGCTTAGCTACCCAGACTCATTTATAAAAGACATCCTAACGACCACCCAAATCATTGCCGTCGTTGGCATCTCAGCGAAAGACACGAAGCCTAGCCACTCGGTTGCACAATATTTACTGACTCACGGCTACACCATCGTGCCAGTCAACCCCGTGCTAGAAAGCGTCTTGGGACAAAAATGTTATCCAAGCCTAAGAGACATCCCCTTCAAAATTGATATGGTCGATTGTTTTCGTGCAATCGAATTCATACCCGCTTTGGTGGACGAGGCTATTGAGATAGGAGCTCAAACAGTCTGGTTGCAACTCGGCCTTGAAGACCCTGAGTCCTGCAAACGAGCAGAGTCAAAGGGGCTCAAAGTCATACAAAATCTTTGTACCAAAATCGAACATCAAAGGCTCTTGACGAAGAGCCTTTGAAACCCCGGCAGTTTACAAATCAATACGTGCCCGGATAAGCACCACCGTCCGTCAGTATATTTTGTCCAGTCATATACCCAGCCTGCTCACTACATAAAAACGCACAGGTATCCCCAAATTCATCGGGGTGTCCAAAGCGCTGGGCAGGAATAGTTTTGCGTCTTGCCTGCGCAATATCCTCTAAGCTTTGACCCGTCTTTTTAGCGGCTCCGCTCATCGTCACCTTCAAGCGGTCCGTATCGTAGGCGCCGGGCAATAAGTTGTTAATGGTGACGTTGTTAGAGACATACTTAGCCGAACGTGCAACACCGGCTACAAATCCAGTCAAACCGCTTCTGGCCCCGTTGGAGAGTCCAAGCACTTCAATAGGTGCTTTGACAGCGCCAGAGGTGATATTGATAATGCGTCCAAATTTACGCTCTGTCATGCCGTCTATGGTTGCTTTAATCAACTCAATAGGCGTGAGCATATTGGCATCAATCGCTTTAATCCAAGTCTCTCTGTCCCAGTCCTTAAAGTCACCTGGCGGGGGACCACCAGCATTGGTGATCACAATATCGTAATTTTTCCCAGGACCACCCGGAGCAGCCCAAACCGCTTCACGTCCCTCTTGAGTGGTGATGTCTGCGGCAACTGCAATCACTTTAGCTGTACTCAACTTCTCTAACCCAGCGCGAGAGGCCTCTAACGCCTCAGCCCCTCTGGCCACAATCACAACGTTCACACCCTCCTTGACGAGTGAGCTCGCGCAGCCCAGTCCAAGACCTTTGCTTGCACCGCAGACAAGCGCCCATTTGCCTTTAATTTTTAAATCCATGTTTAATTTCCCCTTTGAGATCCAAATTTCGTAACCAAGTAAATACCACCGATAACCAAGAACGTGCCCAACGCAATCCACACATTGAGAGTTTCGCCAAGCACCAAGACACTCAAAATAATTGTAGACAAAGGACCCACCATACCAACCTGTGAAGCAAGCGCCGGTCCTATTCTCTCGATAGCCATCATCACCATCAACACCGGTGTTGCTGTGCAAAGCACAGCGTTCAGCATTGACAACTCTAATACCTCGGCGGGTACCCACGCAGCACTTAAAGGTCTGACGAGTAGAAACTGAATAATGCAACAGATGCTTGCGAAACTAGAGGCCCAACCCACCAGTCGCAAAGAACCAATTCGGTGAACCAGTTGTCCACTGTAAATTAAATAAACTGCGTAGCTAAAAGCGCTTGCAAAAACCCATGCAGAACCAACAGCGACAGAGGGGCCAGCCCAACTCACCTCGTGCCAAAAAACGACGCAAATACCAGCGTAACTCACCAACATGGCTAAGATACGAATGGGCTCTACCCGCCTTTTATAAAGCACTCGGCCCATCAGCATAACAAAGGTTGGACTTAGGTACAAAATAAGCCGCTCAAGCCCGGCCGAGATGTACTGCAACCCAAGAAAGTCCAAATAACTGGACAAATAGTAGCCGATAAATCCAAGCCCCAGTATGGGAAAAGCGTCTACCCACCTCAAAGGATTTTCTTTTGAATGTTCTTGTCTGGAAGCCCACACCACCATACCCAGAAAAAGAGGCAGTGCAAAAAGCATACGAAACATAATCACCGTCACTGCGTCAACACCGTAACGGTAGGCCAGTTTGACGATGATTGCCTTGCCGCTAAAGGCAATTGCGCCCAGCACTGCAAGCGTTAGCCCAACGCCAAAGCTTTTAGAGGGTTTGAGTGACTCGGTCATGTAACAAGAATTGAGATGATAGCTTTCCTAAAGGGTCCAGACAACAGGAATCTTATTGATCTAATTAAGTCTGAATTCAAAGCTACCCTGGCCCTTGGTAAAAAGTATAGAACAGGGTATTAGATCAAGAAGTGAGATCCAGTATTGACCAAAGACAGGCTATGGATTTAATAACCTGCTGCCAAACCATCCCTGCGTGAATCACTGGCAATAATATAGCCCTCAATCTTTGGATCACCAGCGCGCCAAATAAATTGACCCGAACCAAAATCTTGATAACTATCATTGATCACATCTACGACATGACCTAAATCTTTGAGTCCTTGAACGGTCCTGCCATCCATCGCAGACTCGACGTTGATCTCTAGACCCGCGTTGAATCTCCACCTTGGTGCGTCACAGGCAGCTTGTGGGTTTTGCTTGTAATCGAGCATGCGAACCAGAGTTTGCATATGCCCCTGAGGCTGCATATTTCCACCCATAACTCCAAAGCTCATGATGGGCTTGCCCTCTTTGGTCAAGAAGGCGGGGATGATGGTGTGAAAGGGACGCTTGCCAGGCGCAACCAAATTGGCGGGATTGAGTCCATTGGCAACAGTACTGAAACCGTGACCTCGGTTTTGTAAACTGATCCCAAACTCGGGCTCTACGCAACCCGATCCAAAACCCATGTAGTTACTTTGAATAAAACTCACCATCATGCCACTCTCATCAGCAGCGCTCAAGTAAATGGTTCCGCCTTTGACAGGATTTCCGGCACCAAACTCTTGGGCTTTCTTCATATCAATAAGCTTTGCACGATTTGCTAAATATTTAGAGTCCAGCATTTGCTCAACGCTCACCTCCATATTTGAGCGCTCCGCCACAAAGCGGTAAACATCCGCAAACGCCAGTTTCATCGCCTCAATCTGCAAGTGCTGTGATTGAACACCGTCGACGGGCATGCTTGCCAAATCAAAGTTCTCTAAAATACCCAAAGCAATCAAAGCAGCAATGCCTTGCCCGTTGGGAGGAATTTCGTGAACGCTATAGTCTCTGTAATTTTTCTCAATCGGCACCACCCACTCAGGCTTATAGTCCCTAAAGTCGCTCGCTTTTAAACAACCGCCATTTGCATCTGAGAAGCGCTCAATGGCCTGAGCGATCTCTCCGCCGTAAAACGCCTCTCCCTTGGTCCTGGCAATCGCTTTAAGACCCTTTGCAGCAGCTTTAAACTGAAACAACTCAGCCACGTTGGGTGCTCGCCCCTTAGGCATAAACGCCTGTGCAAATCCGGGCAAGGAGCCGAGCTCTGCAGCGCCTGCAGCCCATTTTTGTTGCACAACCACGGGCAATAAATATCCTCTCTCTGCTGTTTCAATAGCGGGGGCCAACAAATCTTCAAAGGGGAGTTTACCGAAACGCTCAGAGAGAGCCATCCAACTTGCGACGGCACCTGGTATCGTCACCGAGTCCATTCCGCGCTTGGGCGGAGTCTTTTCAGCTTGGCCGTATTTTTTATGAAAATACTCTGGAGTCCAACCCTTAGGTGCGCACCCAGAAGCATTCAAACCATGCATTGATTTTCCGTCCCACAAAATACAAAATGCATCCGATCCTAATCCGTTACTCACAGGCTCTGTGATCGTAATCACTGCTGCTGCTGCAATGGCTGCATCCACTGCGTTGCCCCCAGCTTGCAACATTTTCAAACCTGCCTGCGCTGCCAGTGGATGCGAGGTAGAGACCACATTGCGAGCAAAAACAGGTAAACGTGTAGAGGGATAGGGGTTGTTGAAATTAAAATTCACGGCTGGATTCCAAAAAAGATTTTTATCTAGAAAAATTGCACGACTATTGAATGTCAAGAAAGATTGATCACTTTAGCACGGCTAAAAGAATTGAGTTGAACTTACGAGAAAAATTGTCTCGACCGCTTAAACAAAAATAGCACCACGAAGGTGCTATTTTTGCATCTATTAGAAAAGTAAGCGAATTACATCGACTTTTAATCTTCGACGAATGCTTCTTCGCGTTTAGATTTCACAGCCGGCAAGAGCACAATGACAAGCAACAACAGGGCAGCCGCCAAGAGCCCACCAGATAATGGACGAGTGACTAACACGGACCAATTACCCCTAGACAAGAGCAGTGCCCTTCTCAAGTTCTCCTCCATCATTGGACCTAAGATGAATCCAAGTAACAAAGGTGCTGGTTCGCAACCCAGTTTCACAAACAAATAGCCGATCAAACCAAATAAGGCAACCATCCAAACGTCAAAGGTATTGTTATTTGTTGAATAAACACCGATTGCGCAGAAAAGAACAATGGCTGGGAACAGATAACGATAAGGTACGGACAAGAGCTTGATCCATATTCCGATCATTGGCAGATTTAAAATCACCAACATCAAATTACCAATCCACATTGAAGCAATCAAACCCCAAAAAAGTTCTGGATTGCTCGTCATCACCTGGGGGCCAGGCTGAATGTTGTGGATCGTCATCGCACCTACCATCAACGCCATCACAGCGTTGGGGGGGATACCAAGCGTCAACAATGGAATAAATGAGGTTTGTGCACCTGCATTGTTTGCCGCCTCAGGAGACGCCACACCGCGGATGTTACCTTGACCAAAGGGTACTTCACCAGGACGTAGCTTTGTCTTTTTCTCAAGTGTGTAAGCAGCAAAAGCAGCTAAAAGCGCGCCACCACCGGGCAATACACCCAGCACTGAGCCCAGTGCAGTACCGCGCATCACCGCGGGGAGCATTAACTTGAAATCCTCTTTGGTTGGGAAAAGACCCTGAACCTTTGCGGTGAAGATCTCCCGGTCGTCTGGGTCCACAGATAGATTACTAATAATCTCACCGTATCCAAACACACCCATCGCAACCACCACGAATCCAATGCCGTCGGTCAGCTCAGGAATGTCAAAGCTAAAACGTGCCACTCCTGAGTTCACGTCTGTTCCAACAAGTCCGAGCAGCAAACCCAGCACAATCATGGCAATGGCTTTTAAGAGCGAGCCTGATGCTAAAACGACGGCACCAATCAAACCAAGAATCATCAAAGAGAAGTACTCTGCAGGACCGAATTTAAAAGCAAGTTCTGTCAAGGGCGGGGCAAAAGCTGCCAATATCAGGGTACCCACACAACCAGCAAAGAAAGAGCCAAGGCCCGCAGCAGCAAGCGCTGGCCCGGCACGGCCTTTGCGCGCCATTTGGTAGCCGTCAATGGTCGTCACGACTGAGGATGACTCGCCAGGCAAATTCACCAAAATAGCCGTTGTGGAACCACCGTACTGGGCACCGTAGTAAATACCTGCAAGCATAATGAGTGCGGACACGGGTGGAAGCGCATAAGTTGCAGGCAACAGCATCGCAATCGTAGCAACAGGTCCGATACCAGGTAACACACCAATAAGCGTTCCAAGCACACAGCCTACAAACGCATAAACCAAATTAATGGGAGTGACCGCTACGCTAAATCCTAGCGCTAGGTTATGAAATAAATCCATTTTTAATATCTCCTTAACCGGTTATAAATACTGGCCATACCGGGATTTGCAATTGCAAAAGCAATATGAAAGCCAAATAGCTACCAATGGACAAAATCACAGCCAAAATAAGATTGCCCTTAAAACTGAAGTTATGCATATCTGCATAGCTAGCAATCAAAGTCAAAGCAAAAATTCCGATGATCATTCCCAGTGGCTCAAGTCCAATGGAGGGTAGCCCACCCAAACACACACCAAAGGAGAGGTTGGCTGCAAGAATAAAAAACAAAGGGCGCCATGCGACAGACCCGATTTCATGATCGGCCTGTTCCTCTCGCGCCAAAATGGATCCGAGGAGCACAAAAAATCCAAGCAAGGCCAATAGAGCGCCAAGCATCAACGGAAAATATCCAGGACCCATGCGAGCGCCTGTGCCTACTGAGTAAGAGCTGTATGACCCCCACCCGAAACCTCCTCCAACGACCATAAACATGACGCCAGAGAAAAAGTCTTTTTGACTCTTAATATTCACAAGTCTTCTCCTCGAAGAATGATTGATAACTACTCATTGTTGAATCCACACCTCAGTTAAAGCAATCGATTAAAGCGCATGTGGATATCGGAAAACCGCTTATGATAATCTCAATTGCGCCTTTAAGTAGAAACCCTGACGACTGCTACCCCAGATAAATTGAGTTCTTTACAAACTGAATTTCTAAAGATTCAAAACCTTGATCCATTTCAGTGCAGGCAAGTACCAAAGTTCCTCTATTAGTGCGGCGCGCGCCGTCAGCACCTCACGCGAGGGGATTGCGCCACTCTTTAGTGCCAATACAATCGTGTTTCCTTCCTTTGTGGGCTTGAAAGCACAGACATTTTGCGCACCAAAAGCTTTCTCAATTTTCTCGTAGCTTTGGTCAAACTTAACACTACGCCCAAATAAGTTGACCGCCATCACCCCTTTATCGGTCAACAAGTTACGACAGCCTGCATAAAAATCAACGCCTTCTATAACTGGCGCGGCGGCCTCCTCATCATACAAATCAACATGGAGCGCGTCTATTTGTCCCGCCCAGTGAGCATGCCCCGCGACCTCTCCCGCATCACCAAGTATCACAGATAAACGGTCATTGTCGTTAGGCAACTTAAACCATAACCTGCAAGCTGCAATCACTTTAGGATTGAGTTCGATAGTGGTTGTTTTCATATGAAGTTTTTTATAACAAAACTTCGTTAACGATGCCGCGCCCAATCCTAAATGCATGGAATGCAAGGATTTGAGATGCTCAACGCTTAAGGGATCCATGAAGAGCAACCACCCCATCATGCGCTGCGCATATTCCAGATCAAGATCAAAGGGGCGGGCAATCTCCATTGAGCCCTGCACCCACGGGGTTCCAAAATGTAAATACCTGACGCCTGAGTGCTCAGATAAATTGACGTCTGGTAATTGATTTTTTTTGGAAGCCATGGAGTGGATTTCAGAGTTAAATAAAAATACAAATGATCGGAGCTAGAGATGGATGCTGAGCTTTGTAGCTGGAGTCGGAATTAGTTCGTGCTTGTATTTATACCAGTAATGGATGCTGGGAGATTAAACACACTTAAGAAATTGTTTGTGCTCTGAGTCATTAATTCTTCAAGACTTACGCCCCTAAGAGCTGCGATCTCCTTTGCAATGAGCGGCAAATCTGAGGGCTCATTTCTGCCCTGTACTTGTCCCTGAGCCCGCTCCTGAGCATTAACGTAGCGCCATACCGCAACTATATCGGGTGAATCTGTTTCTAAGACTATAGACTGTGCGGGCACTTCCCGCACCAACCGTCTAAGGTGCAAGGCCCTCGGATAGGTCAACGCACCTCCAAATCCAAGCTTAAAGCCCATCTCAATGAATTGCGCAGCTTGTTGCAAACTGCCGTTAAAGGCGTGTGCAATACCCCCTCTCACTCTATGCTTTCTAAGGCCCTTTAAAACAAAGTCTACTGATTGACGAACGTGCAAAACAACTGGTAAATCAAATTGAGCAGCAATTTTTAGTTGCTCTTCGTAAAAAAAGATTTGTCGATTCCAGTCCAAATTCTTTAGAGCGCCGTCCAAACCAATCTCCCCAACTCCAACGAGTCTGGGGTCTTTATGAGGCAAGCTAGTCCCTTTTGCCAAAAGACTTCGCAGTGTCTGAAGATCTTGGTCATTTGCACCAGGGGTATAAAGCGGGTGTATCCCAAGGGCATAAAGATCATTGAACCGGTGTGCTAAATTTTGAACAACTTCAAAATTATTGCTATCAACAGCCGGAATCAAACACAGATCAACCCCTGCACGCCTTGCTCTATCGCGCATTGCATCCGAGTCAGCCCCAAACTCGCTTGCGTCTAAATGACAGTGGGAGTCTATAAATCTAGGGGGGTCCTTTGCAGGCGGGGAATTCATGGGTGGATTAAGGGTAGCGCTTGTGCACTGAATTGATTTAGCTCACCTCTTCAAGTTGACCTTGAATGAGCCTGTACCTTCGGGAGCAGCGGGCAGCCAAGGATTCGTCATGCGTTACAACCACAAAGGACATGGACTGATCCGTGGTCAACTCAAGCATCAAATCGAATACCGAGCTGGCTGCGCCGCGGTCTAAGTTCCCCGTCGGCTCGTCCGCAAGCAGACACTTTGGCTTAATCACCAATGCCCTCGCAATTGCAACGCGTTGTCGCTCACCCCCCGAGAGTTCACTGGGCATGTGATGCAAACGCGCACCCAACCCAACTTTTTGCAAAACCGCCTTAGCTTGCTCACGGGCCTGGGTTTTATCCATACGTGCGATCATCAGTGGCATCGCTACATTGTCAATTGCATCAAACTCTTGCAGTAAATGATGAAACTGATAAACAAAACCCAATGAGCGGTTACGCGCACTATCGCGAGCGCGTTCTTGCATGTTGGAGAAATCCTCCCCCAACAACTGGACAATACCCTCGCTTGGATTGTCCAGCCCACCCAGCAAATGAAGAAGCGTACTTTTGCCTGATCCAGAGGCGCCGAGAATGGCAACTGAATCCCCCTCTTTGACCGTGAGTTCAACGCCACTTAGAACCGTGATCTCATTGGGCGCTTCCAAGAATTTGCGCGTAAGTCCCTTGGCTCTTAAAACAGTATTATTCATATCTTAGGGCCTGTGCAGGTTGAACGCGACTCGCGCGCCAACTCGGATAAAGGGTGGCGCAAAGTGACATGATTAAAGAGATAAAAATGATAGGCACTATATCGGCCGATTGGGGATCACTGGGCATTTTACTGATGAGATAAATATCTCGCGGCAGAAAACTCATCCCCAGCAAATGCTCAATGGCCGGCACAATCACATCTATATTAAAGGCAACCCCCAAACCCAAAGCCGCCCCGATCAAGGTCCCACCAACGCCAATGAGCGCGCCTTGAACCATAAAGATCAACAAAATAGAGCGCGCGCTTGCGCCCATCGTGCGCAAAATAGCAATATCCGCCCGCTTATCAGTCACGGTCATAACAAGCGTGCTCACCAAATTGAATGCTGCAACTGCAACGATCAAGGTCAAAATAATGAACATCATCCGCTTTTCAATTTGTACTGCGCTGAACCATGTTTTGTTTTGTCGCGTCCAGTCCCTCACAAAAAGTTGAGGGGGAAGGGTCTGCAGTAAATCATCAGCTACTTGTCGAGCGCCCTGAGGATCTTTAACCTTTAAGCGCATCCCCATCGGACCAGTGAGCCTGAAGATACGCTCAGCGTCATCAATAGAGATGAGTGCCAAACTTGAATCAAAATCGTAATGCCCTGTATCCAATACACCCACTACACGCAACTGCTTTAAACGAGGAATCACCCCCGCTGGCGTCACTTGGCCCTCGGGCGCAATGAGGGTCACTGGCTCTCCTACGCTCACACCCAATGAGCGGGCAAGCTCTATTCCCAGCACAACGTTATAGGATCCAGGCAACAGTTGAGCCTGAACGGAAGGTGGCAACTGGGTCACCACATCTGTAACCTCGGCCTCTTGAGCAGGGTCAATTCCGCGCACCAGTGCACCCCTCATGTCTTCTCCGTGCGCCATCAGCACTTGAGCATAAACAAACGGAGCAGTAGCCAAGACTTCAGTATTTTTCAACGCCAATGCTTTAACGCTCTCATAATCCTCAACACTCTCTCCACTTGCAGACAAAATCTCCACATGCGAGAGCACCGCGATCATTCGGTCTCTGACCTCTTTTTGAAAACCGTTCATCACACTCAAGACGATAATGAGCGCAGCCACCCCTAGCGCAATGCCCGTCATGGATACGGCAGAGATAAAGGATATAAAACCGTTTTTACGCGTAGACTTCCCCGCCCTCGTGTATCGCCATCCAATCAATAATTCAAACAAAATAATAATCTTTCAAATTAATATTGCGCAGTTTGCACCTCGCACAAGCAATCCCTTTGCACAATCTTGCACAATCACATCATGCAAAACATTCCCAAAAAACTCATCTTGAGTCATGCCCTCCCCCCCAATGATACCTACACCCAAGGGCTGGATCAGGATAAGTCATCTCTTCAACTCATTGACCAGTTAGATGTTCCTCATCTAAGGCGCATATTAAAGCTCTCCAAGCCTGTCCACAAGGCGAGCGTTTTACACGACGCGTTGAACACCCCGGCCGAGATGGCCGCTGCCCAAGGGATGGGCTGGAACTTGGAGGACGGGGAGTTGCCATTTGCAGCCCTAAAGGCAGTTGAGTTTGGTCTCCTAGGAACCACAAAAACAGTTGCCAATCACTGGGCTTTCATCACATTATGTTCTTGGCACGTTCAACACGGACAAGTCACCTTTAGTGCGGATGCAAACGCACTCGGCCTCACGCGCTCCGAGTCCGAGGAGGTCCTCACAGTCATGAAGCCTTACTTTGAGGAGGACTTCATCCATATTATCTCGCACCCCCAACTTCCACCAGGCCAGTGGTTGGCTTACAGCGATCACTTTGATGCACTCTCGAGCGCAAGCGTCAACCGGGTATCGGGGCGGGTTATTGATGATTTTTTGATAGGTACCGGCAAAAGCTCTCATCACAAAAGCGCTAGAACACTTAGGAGATTGCAAAATGAGATGCAAATGCTGTTGTATCAGCATCCCATCAACGACCACCGCCCTGTTGGTATCAACTCGTTTTGGATAAGTGGCACTGGAGCTATACAGGCCAACGCCTTGCAGAACACAAAAGAACTCTACTCAAACATTCAAGTCGTAGATTTTTCTTCAAAAGATATGGATATCTTGCAACCCCTAAGCCCGCAGTGGGTGAGCGCCTGGTCTGCAAAATGGGAGGAAATTGACGCAACCATGCTCCCCCACTATTTAGATGCTTTTCTCAACGCAGTGCAAGACACACAGATAAGTCTTTGCAACGACACTGCTTGCATCACTCTTGCGCCGCTTGAGATTTCTTGGACCCGTCGCTTAAAGACATTTTTAAGAACATCCAAAATATCTCGCAGTCTTAACGAGTAGGGCTTTAAATTTTTCATCCATTGATAAATAAAAACAAATGAGTGATATGCCCCTTATCAAAACACGTACGCCAAATCCTCATCTTATTTGGCAGCTTGAGCACCCGCCCGCCCATACACAGTCCTCCCATACACAGTCCTCCCATACACAGACCTCCCAGACCACACCTACTTTGGTACATCCTTTGATGGCCCGTCTTTTTGCCAGTCGGGGAGTGGATAAAGCGCTTGATTTAGATCCAGATCTGAAACACCTACTATCCCCTGAAACACTCTTAGGCATGCCCAGCGCTGCCGCCTTGCTTTTTGATGCAATTGTGCAAAACAAGTCGATCTGTGTGGTTGCAGACTACGACTGTGACGGTGCAAGCGCATGCGCTTTAGCTATCAAAGGACTGGGTATGCTGGGTGCTAAGCACCTAAGCTACTTGGTTCCAGACAGAGTGATAGATGGGTACGGTCTGACCCCAGAGATCTCCAAACGTGTTGCATCCACGGGCGCACAGATTCTTATCACAGTGGATAACGGGATTGCAAGCTTAGAGGGGGTTCAAGTGGCAAGGGAGTTGGGCCTTCAAGTTTTGATCACCGATCATCATCTCCCGGCCCAAAAACTTCCTAACGCAAACGCCATCGTGAATCCGAACCAACCGGGTTGCAATTTTGCGAGTAAACACCTCTCTGGTGTCGGCGTTATGTTCTACGTCTTACTCGGTCTTCGCGCTCACATGCGCTCACTGGGTATTTTTGGTGAATCTGCAGACGGTAACAGTAGATTTCCGGAGCACATACCGCGCACTCAACCCAAACTTGATACGCTATTGCCTCTTGTTGCTTTGGGGAGCGTTGCCGACGTCGTCTCACTTGATGCTAACAATAGAAGACTGGTGGAGCAAGGACTCAGACGCATCCGGGCGTTGCATATGCCGGTGGGCTTGCGCTGCCTATTTGAGGTGTGTGATAAAGATGCATCTAAAGCAAGCGCGCAAGATCTTGGGTTCTTTATTGGCCCTCGTATTAACGCTGCCGGACGTCTAGCGGACATGACCATTGGAATCGAATGCTTACTGAGCGATTCTTATGAACATGCACACCACCTGGCTGAAGAGTTACACAACATTAACGTCCAAAGGCGCAGCGTTGAAGCAACGATGTTGGACGGAGCGTGGGAGGCGGCAGCACAAAAATCATTAAAGCAATCAAACCAAAATCACGCCTTATGTGTATTTGATTCTAGTTTTCATGAAGGAGTAGTCGGTATTGTGGCCTCCAGAATTAAAGATCGTCATCATATGCCGACCTTTGTCTTTGCTCCCAGTCAGATGAGCACCCCCCAGGGAAGCGTTGCAGTCATCAAAGGCTCTGGGCGCTCGATCCCTGGTTTTCATTTAAGAGACGCGCTAGATTGGGTCTCCAAGCAACATCCCCATTTGCTGATCAAATTCGGTGGTCATGCAATGGCAGCAGGTTGCACAATCTTAGAAAAAGATTTTTCAGTCTTTGAAAGTTCTTTATCAGAGGTCACTAAAGCTTGGCTCGGCGATATCCGAGGCTTGCAAGAACTTTGGACGGACGGAGAGTTAGAAGAACAATATTTCAACACCGAAGTTGTCCAAACGTTGCAAGCCCAAGTTTGGGGGCAAGGCTTTCCTGCCCCCCTATTTTGTAATTCTGTTGAAATACTTAAACAACGCATTGTTGGAGAAAAGCACTTATCCATGAAAGTGCTTTTGCACGGCGTGGAGTGCGATGCAATTTGGTTTAACCATACTCAGTCCCTCAGCAGCAAAACCGAGTTGGTCTACAAGGTTGAACTTGATACATGGATGGGCAGACAAAAGTTGAAGCTTTACGTGGAGGCCTCAAAATAGAGCACTAAGGTGCTCGGATTCACCTTCAATTCAACTTTAAACACAATCCCACAAGCTCAGTCTAAAATAGGGGGGTGAATTATTCAAACGCCGATCTCCACTGCCACTCCATCGTGTCCGACGGAACCCTAACACCCGAGGCGCTCGCTCAGCGTGCCAAGTCAAACGGGGTAGATCTTTGGTCACTGACCGATCACGACGAGATTGGTGGTCAAGACCGCGCGATCAAAGCCGCCCAAGCGGTTGGACTTGCCTACCTCACGGGTACCGAAATATCCGTCAGCTTCGCTGGTAAAACGGTCCATATCGTTGGACTGGGGTTTGACCATACACAGGCTTCTATGGCTGAGGGTTTGCTGGCAACCCGCGGTGGACGCGAGGAAAGGGCCCAGGACATGGCCGCCCAGCTAGAGAAAGTGGGTATCAAAGGCGCTTACGACGGTGCACTCAAATATGTTGGCAACCCTGAGTTGATATCGAGAACCCATTTCGCAAGGTTTTTGGTCGAAAGTGGCGTTTGCTCGGAAACATCAGAAGTTTTTCGTAAATATCTAACAGAAGGCAAACCCGGTTTTGTCGAGCACAAATGGGCCCAGTTAGGTGACGCGGTCAAATGGATTACGGGCGCAAATGGAATCGCAGTGATTGCGCACCCGGCTCGCTACGCGTTTAGTCCAAACGAAGAGTACGCCCTGATCACCGAATTCATTGCCCACGGTGGGCGAGGCATTGAAGTGGTAACTGGCAGTCATACCGACGCAGAAGCCCTTCGGTACGCAGACGTAGCGCGCGAATTCAACCTTTTGGCATCCAGGGGAAGTGACTTTCACAGCCCTCATGAGAGCAGACTTGATCTGGGCTCACTGTCTGCATTACCGCGTGATTTGACTCCCGTTTGGACCCTACTGAATGAGCGAGTGCACTGAAACAATTGACCGCTTCAGCAAAACACTTTTGCTGGTCCTAAGCCACACTCGCAATGCCCACCGGGCTCATCAACTTTAACGCCCAACTAACTGATTCACACCATGTCCAACCGTCCGTTTTTATTAGGTGTGATTTCTCTAGTGTGTTCGCTAATTTGTTTTTCGGTCCTAGATACGACAAACAAATACCTTATGAGTGCGGTGCCCCTTTTGATGGTGATGTGGTTTAGGTACGCTGCTCACTCGACTTTAAGCGCCGCTTTTTTATTACCAAAAAGGGGGCGAGCGCTTTTTAGAACCAATCGATTGAAGTTGCAGATCTTAAGAGGCTTGTTACTTTTGATGAGTAGCGCCCTTGCTTTTCTTAGCCTACAAAGAATGCCGGTCGCAGAATTTGCCGCTATAGGGATGCTGACTCCCTTACTGGTGATGGTTTTGTCACATTTCTTTTTAAAGGAGCACGTCTCGTTATTCAGAAATATTTGCGTAGTCGGTGGCTTAATTGGAGCATTAATCATTGTGCGCCCAGGGGGTAATTTAAAAGGCTACGACGCCCTATTCCCACTTACGATGTCAGTCTCCAATGCACTCTACCAAGTGCTCACGAGCTACTTATCACGAACCGAGGACCCCATGACGTTACATCTTTTTACGGGGTGGGTCGGATTCTTAGTTTGCTCTGTCCTTGTGCCATGGTCCTGGGACGTTAATTTAAGTACTTCCTTTTGGCTCTTAATGTGTTTATCTGGAGTGACGGGCACCTTAGGTCATTACTTGTTGATCGTTGGATTCTCCAACGCTCCCGCCAATCGTTTGGCACCATACTTATATCTGCAAATTGTTTTTTCATGGTTTACGGGTTGGGTTGTATTTGGATATAACCCTCAGGGACTTGAATTAGTAGGTATCGCTTTGATTGCCATTTTCGGCGTCGCAGCTGCTTGGCGCGGCGCCCCCAACCCCTCACCCAGCATTGTCCATTGATCGACGTGCAATAAACTACTTTACAGATCACCTAAGCATGACCCTTCGCCTTATCGTTCACCCAGACAACCCGCAGAGTAGGTTTTTAAAACAAGCCGCAAAAATTTTAGCGGGAGGTGGTATCGCAGCCGTTCCAACGGACTCCAGCTACGCGCTCGTTTGTCACCTAGAGGATAAGGCGGCGGTTGATAAGATTCGAAGAATCCGCGGTGTCGATGAGCGGCACCACCTCACCTTGATTTGCAAAGACCTCTCGGAGTTAGCACACTACGCCAGAGTTGATAACCGACAATTTCGCTTAATCAAATCGGCAACCCCTGGGCCCTTTACTTTTATATTGGAAGCCAGCAAGGAAGTGCCGCGAAGGGTTTGTCACCCCCAACGTAAGACTATTGGACTCAGAGTCCCTGATCATGCAGTTTTGCTTGAGCTGTTGGCCAACCACGGAGCCCCCCTACTTTCAACAACGCTGATTGCACCTGGCGAGAGCGAATCCATTAATGATCCCGACTTGATCGAGGAAAGGTTCCATAACTCCATTGACGTGATCATTGACGCAGGCGCTTGTCACCTAGATCCGACCACGGTTGTTGACCTTACGCCCATGGGGGATGGGGGAGCTGCGGTGCTTATTCGCCAAGGTCGCGGCGAATTGGCTACATTGGGACTGTAAGCGGAAAGTTTTGCTATGAATCCGAAAGGACTAATTAGGTCTTAGCAAACGAAATTGTGTAGATTTCCACTAAAAGAGTAGTAATGTATTAGGCATATTCACCCATTTGTGGTAAAAAATAATCACTTTAGCAATATTTTTAGCCTTTTTTAGTCATTCAAGTGAGAAAATGCATGTGTGGATATCTCTCACCTCATTCAAACCGTCACAGTCAACGCCTTACCGGTGTTGTTTGCAATTACCTTGCACGAGGCGGCGCATGGGTACGCGGCGAAATACTTTGGTGACAATACAGCCTGGCTTTTGGGAAGGGTAACGCTCAACCCAGTGCCCCATATTGATCCGGTAGGCACACTCATCATGCCACTCATCATTTATTTTGCTACTGCTGGGACCTTTCTTTTTGGTTATGCCAAGCCAGTGCCCGTTCGATTTGGTGACCTGCGCAACCCTAAACGCGATATGGTTTGGGTAGCTTTAGCCGGTCCAGTCATGAACTTAATGCAAGCCTTTATTTGGGGAGTGGCTTTGTACACTCTTCTAGGCTTTAACTTTGATGAAACGTTTTTCTTGGAAATGTGTAAAGCAGGCGTTTTGGTCAACATCGTCATGTTTGCTTTTAATCTCTTTCCCGTGCCCCCCTTGGACGGAGGTCGTGTTTTGGTGGGCTTACTGCCGCGCAAAATGGCAATGGAATTTTCTCGTATAGAACCTTACGGGTTTTATATTGTGATGGTTATGGTCTTCTTAAACATCATTAACCCCATTTGGATGACTCCTATCATGGGGCTTACGTTTACGACATTAGACATTGCCCTCCATCCTCTCGAACTTTTGTTTCGCTAATCCATGAAAGAACGCGTTTTATCAGGCATGCGCCCTACCGGGGCACTCCACTTGGGTCACTATCACGGGGCCCTTAAAAATTGGGTGCGCCTACAAAGCGAGATGGAGTGTTACTACTTTGTCGCCGATTGGCATGCACTTACCACTCATTATGAGAGCCGAGAGGTGATCGAGAAAAACGTCTATGAGATGGTGATCGATTGGCTTGCGGTTGGACTCGATCCGAGTCAATGCACTATTTTTCTACAAAGCAAAATTCCCGAACACGCTGAGTTGTTCACACTCCTCGCAATGGGAACCCCCATAGGGTGGTTAGAGCGCGTTCCGACCTACAAAGATCAACAAGAAAAACTAAAAGATCACGATCTCTCCACTTACGGCTTCTTGGGCTATCCGCTTTTGCAATCTGCAGATATTTTGATCTATAAGGCCAAATATGTGCCCGTTGGAGAGGATCAGTCCTCTCACGTTGAGTTAACGCGCGAAGTGGCCCGCCGCTTCAATCATTTGTATGGTCGCGAGTTTGATTACGAACAGCGCGTTCAAGCCGTTTTATCCACCATTCCCCCAGAGAGCGCAAAGAGACTTGAAAAATCTCGTAAAAAGTTCCAGGAAGCTGGAGACCTCAAGGCCTTAGAGGGAGCGCTTGGGTTTATCAACGAGCAAACCCAACTCACCCCTCAGGACCGAGAGCGACTGACAGGGTATATGAAAGGGACCGGGCAGGAAATCCTAATTGAACCCCAAACTCTTTTGACACAGGCTAGCAGGGTGCCTGGACTTGACGGCGCAAAAATGAGTAAAAGCTATAACAACTCAATCGCCATTCGAGAAGAAAAAGCCAATCTAGAGCAAAAGATCAGGCGCATGCCCACAGATCCAGCCAGAATTAAAAGAACAGATGCCGGAGACCCTAGTAGATGTCCTGTATGGCAATTCCACATTTTGTATTCCAATGAGAGCACCCAAGAGTGGGTGCAAAAGGGGTGCAAAAGCGCCGGAATTGGATGCTTAGAATGTAAACAACCTGTCATAGACGGGATTTTGCGAGAACAACAACCCATGTTCGAACGTGCAGAGCCTTATATGTCGAACCCCAAAATTGTTAGAGAAATCGTTGAAAACGGTACAGATAAAGCGCGCCAAGTGGCTCAAGCAACGATGAGAGATGTGCGCTCGGCAATGGGTTTGAATTATTAATGATTAGGGAGAGTAAATAAAATGAGTCTATACGTTATTGATGATCATCCACTCGTACGCCAAGCCATTGGCATGTTGCTACGAAGAATTCACCCCGCGTCCAAGGTTGTTGAACTCGACCGCTATAGCGAGTTACAGGCCGCACTGATCAAAAATGGAGAGCCTGAACTCTTTGTTCTCGATTTATTACTCCCCGGCATTAAAGGGGCAAGCGCCATCAGTGAGATCAAAGGCATGTACCCCAACGCGCCCTTGGTAGTCTTCTCAGCTATGCCTGCGGGTGAGGCTAAGGAGGCGTGTTTGGAGGCTGGTGCCGACCTGTATATTGAGAAGACATCCAGCTCAAACGATGTCTCAAGTGCAATTCAAGGTCTTTTGCAAGTTGATGAGGAGGGCGATGAAGAGGCACTTCCTAGCCCAACTGGTGACACAAAACTATCTAAACGCCAAAAACAGCTCATCCTTATGCTTGATAGAGGACTGAGCAACCGAGATATCGCTGCTGAACTCAACATCAGTGAGCACACCGTTAAAGTGCATCTTTGGAGGCTCTTCAGACGACTGGGGGTCAAGAGCAGAACTCAAACGCTTCACTTTGCCCGCTCGCGTGGACTTTTAATGAGCTGATATTTAAAAAATATCATCGAGCTCGAATAACAATTCAAAGCCGCCTCAAAAAACCATCTCAAGTCATATTGAGATGGTTTTTTTAATTCAACGCATCAACAATTGTTAAGCGTAGGTTCTGGGTGCCCACCTTAACAGGGCCTTTTGTAACGCCGTAGTCCCCCGCTTGTGGCATAGCGTTACCTGACGCTGAAATCCGCGCCTTAATCATCACCTCAGACACAGAGGATAAATTAGCAGTTGGATTCATGGCGTTGGTGTCATCCAATACAAAATCATAGGGCATCTGCGCAACCGTTGTTTTAATCATCGCAAGCGGCATCCTTGAACCGGACACCGGAACAGCGTAAATAAACACCGTATCGCCGGGGTGAATCTTGTTTGCAAGCGTAGGAGATATTTCTACACGACCTATGAGTTGCGATTTTGCAGCGTCCATAACCTTGGGTGCAGATTGAGCCAAGGGCTTCACACCCAAACGCTCCTGCGCTTTTGCAATAGCATCTGTCAATGCAGCGTTGTCGGGCGAGTTAGGTGGAACAAATTTTTGAACATGTTGCCAATACTTTAAAGCCTCAGAGTAATGCTCCTCAGAAAACGCAGCGCTTCCCGCTAGAAGCAGGGCGTTACCTTGGTCGGGATTTGCCTTAAGTACTCTTGCAATAATCGACCACGGCTCGCCTTTAAAGCTGCCGTGATTAATCTGAGCCAGCACTTCAGCACGCTCGATCTCCACATCATCGTTTTGGCTCAAACTCAGCGACTTGGTTAAGGCCTTTTCAGCGCTCTCAAAATGGGACAAAGAACGCTCAACCCGTGCAAGCATGACCCAGCCATCTGCATTGTTGGGCTCTTGTGCCAAACGCTTGGTCAACTCGTCCGCCATTTGAGCAAGCTTCTCGGGAGTGAAAGTCTCATCCCCGGGTCCAGCCGTGGTCTCCACATAATCCAGCGCAGAAGGCGTACCCACCACGGAATATAAAGCTATCGATAAAACCGGTATCAAAACAGCCAAAGCGGGAACCGTCCAACGAATCCAAGGTGTTTGTTTGCGCTGAGAAGCAAAGACAGCTGAGTCACTTGGATCAAAGGCTTCTTTGCTTTTTGCGTCGAACCCACCCAAATGAGCCACAGACTGAGTCTGAGCCTGCGAGTCCTCAACGAGTCGCTGAGCGAGCTCCTCTCTGGCAACTTCAAACTCATGCTCTGTCAAGCGACCAATTTCAAACTCAGCCGCTAACTCCGTCAACTGCTCTCGGTACACCGCGACGTTGGCCATCATGGCCTCTTTAGGATCGAGTTGTAGTGCACGGCTTTTGTAAACCGCCGACTTTAAAGCAGCCCAAAAAAATGCAACAACCAAGACCAGCAACACGAACGCTAGAAGGACAAATAAAAGAGTCTCGTTCACATCATTCCTTATGCTCGTGGTGAACAGATTCTTGGGCTTGTGAGCCCAGGTGTGAATCTGGAGTTAAATTTAAATCAGGCGCAGTGGCATTGATTGTTGCGAGTTGTTGGGACTGAATTCTTTTATTTCTTTTGTCAATCGCCATCAATAAAATAACCAGTCCAATCAAAAGACATACAAAGGGACCAAACCACAAAAGCCAGGTCATTGGTTTGACTGCGGGGCGGTACAAAACAAAATCGCCGTATCGCTCCACCAAATAGTCTTTGATCTCTTGATCGGTTTTTCCTTTAACGATTTGTTCTCGAACCTGCGCGCGCAAATCCTCAGCCAAATCCGCCCGAGACGAGGCGAGAGATTCGTTTTGACAAACCAAACATCTCAACTCATCGGCGATGTGAACAAGCCTTACCTCCACCTGTGCATCACTCGCCATCGGTTCAGCCTCTTTGGCCAATAAAGGATTCACCCACAAAAGCATCAACAGCGCACCAACACCTAGCACCCTCGTCCAACCCAGAGAGATAAATCTTAACTGTTGCTTTAGATATTGAGTCAAATTCATGAGTTCTCCAAACCACGTATGATCGGCAGTAAGGTCTCGGTCAATATTTGCGGCGTCACGGGTCCAATTTGCTTGTACCGAATGACTCCGTTTTTATCGATGATATAGGTCTCTGGGACACCGTAAACACCGTAATCAATACCCACTCGTCCGTCAAGATCCATCACTGATAAAGTGTAAGGATTGCCGTGTCGCTCAAGCCATACCGAACCCCTCGAACGGGCCAAGCTCAGTTGCGCATCCGGTGTGAGTTTTTTCTCAGGATCATCTTGAGGCTGAATCTCCTTGTAGCTCAGTCCAACAATAGGTACGCCTATTTGCTTGGCAAATGCAACAAGCACGGGGTGCTCCTCTCGACAGCTCACGCACCAAGTAGCCCAAACGTTAAGCATCCAAACGCGTCCCTTATAGTCCTGTGGGCTAAAAGGTGTGTTACCGGATAAAGTTTGCAAAGAAAAATCGGGCGCTGCCCGGTTAATCAGCGGAGAGGGGATTTCGTGCGGGTCACGGCGCAGCCCAACGGCCAAAAAAACCACCAAAACCACAAACAAAACCAAAGGAATTAAAAACTTTTTCATTTGCGTTAATCCTAAGTCGCTGATTGAACGCCTGAGTCGGTGTGCAAAGAGGGGGACTGGGGCAACTCGTGAGCGGTAGTGTCAGCTTCCAGTGATTGTTCTTGAGAGTTGACCGCCTCGGGTGACAAAGACTCCAGTGAATCACCACCTATCTCGCGCTCATGCACAACACCTTCCTCACCATCAGCCCCCATGGATAGCGCTTGACCCGCCGTTTGCAAAGGACTTTGCGCGCTGGCGCGGCGGTACCTGCGGTCAAGAGAGGCCAGTAAACCACCCAAGACCATCACCAACACACCCACCCACAACCAAGGCACAAACGGTTTGTAATAAATGCGCATGCTCCACTGATGGGCATCCCCGGGGAGCGGGTCTCCCAATGAGACGTATAAATCTCGCCATAAATTAGAGCTGATAGCGGCCTCCGTCATCGGCATCGCAGATGAGAGGTAGTGTCTTTTCTCAGGTTTTAAGATCTCAGTACTTTCACCTGAATTGAAAACCTCAATTTGCGCTTGACTGGCTGTGTAATTGGGTCCCTTGACCTCACCCATCGCGTTCAAGCGAAAGACATAGGGTTGGATCGTGACCTCATCTCCGATCGCCATTTTCACGTCCCGCTCCACCTCAAAGGATTTCACGCCCGTTACGCCAAGCACCACAATAGCCAAACCAAGGTGTGCAAAGTGCTGCCCCCAAAAAGAGCCTCCTATGCGACCGGGCTTGAGGACTCGCTCGACCATGTGCTGCAAGGTGCCCAGACCAACCCACAACCCCAAAGTCCAGCCTAAGAAAACCCCAAAAGACCACTCACCCATCAAAAAGGGCAAGGACGCTCCAAGCACCACACTCACCAACGCAGTCCACCGCAGGTGCATGAACATATCTTGTAAATTAGCGTTTCTCCACTTAGCAACGGTACCAGGTATCAATAGGAAAAGTATGGGCACCATCAACGGCGCAAATACCAAATTAAAGTAAGGAGGTCCCACCGATAGCTTACCCAAATTCAGTGCGTCGATGACCAGTGGGTACAAAGTTCCCAATAAAACCGCAGCCGTTGCTACGCTGAGCAAAACGCTGTTGATCAACATAAAGGTTTCCCTGGACAATAAACCCATCGTGCCGCCCAGGGTTACCTTAGGTGCCCGCCACGCAAACAAAGTAAGGGATGAGCCCACAACAATGGCCAAAAAACAAAGTACGAAGATACCTCTAGTTGGATCCGCAGCAAAGGCGTGCACTGATGTTAAAACGCCTGAGCGAACCAAAAACGTACCCAGCAAAGAGAGCGAGAATGCAGCAATAGCCAATAGAACGGTCCAGGCCTTAAATCCACCTCTTTTTTCTGTAACCATCAAAGAGTGAATCAGCGCCGTTGAGACCAGCCACGGCATCAATGATGCGTTTTCCACAGGATCCCAAAACCACCACCCCCCCCATCCCAGCTCGTAGTATGCCCACCAAGAACCCAGACCAATTCCAAGCGTCAAAAAAGACCATGCAATCACAGTCCAGGGTCTTGACCAACGCGACCACGCTGAGTCGAGTCGACCCGTAATTAAAGCGGCAATTGCAAATGCAAATGCAACTGACATACCCACGTAGCCCATATAAAGCATGGGGGGATGAATCACCAACCCAGGATCTTGTAGCAAAGGATTTAAGTCTCGACCTTCTGCAGGAATGGGTAACTCTCTAAGGAATGGGTTGGAGGTAAATAATATGAAGAGTATGAATCCAACAGAGATGAAACCCAAGACGCTCAAAACGCGGGAGATGATTCCAATGGGAAGACTCTTTGAAAAATAAGCGACCAAGGATGTCCAAACAGACAACATTAAAATCCAAAGCATCAAAGAGCCTTCATGCCCCCCCCAAACCGCAGCAACCTTGTAAGGCGTGGGTAATAGGTGATTTGAGTGCTCAGCCACATAGGCAATTGAGAAATCATCCCTCAAAAAACCCGTCAACAAACACCCGTACGCCCCCGCTACCAAGGCGAACTGTAACCAAGCAGTGGGTCTAGCAAGGTACTGCCAAGCATGTTGCTTGGTGAGAGAGCCGACCAAGGGAAGCACACACTGCACAAGCGCAACGAGTAGCGCCAAAATCAATATATATTGACCTAACTCAGCAATCATTTAAGGCCTTTGGTTGAAATTTTTCTGTAATCCATACCGTTCATAAGAAATATATTCTTTCTTTATTGGATTTAATTGGAGTTGGGTTTTAAGGATTTTGCTGCCCGTTCAAGGGCAGCCTTGTCCATCGCACTCTTGGCTTCGGGAGGCATGTAATTCTCATCATGCTTGGCCAAGACTTCGGTTGCTGTAAAGAGCCCTTGATCACTCAAGCGTCCCTGAGCGACTACGCCCTTTCCTTCTTTGAACAGATCGGGCAAAAGTCCCGTGTAATGAACACTGACTTCATTTGTGAAATCAGTCACGACAAACTCAATTTCATCGCTCCCCTTTTTGAGTGATCCATCTTTGACCATCCCGCCAATCCTAAATAGACGATTCCTGGGAGCCTCACCCTTGGCAACTTGAGATGGGGTGAAGAAGAAAACCAAATTACTTTGAAAGGCGTTTAAAACAAAAGCCGCAGCAATGCAGAGCACGACTATACCGACCGTGATAAACCAAAATCTTTTTTTTCTAGGGGTCATTGAATTGCGCTATTTTGAAACAGGATGTAGGCTCTGATGAGGGTGTTCTTATTGAGGCAACGCTGGGTCCGTATTGGCTTGGACCCACTCAATTGCCTTGTGTCTCGCCCGGACAATCTGGATGAGCTCAAGGGCTAATAGTAAAAAAGTAACCCCAACACTGCTCCAGACGTAGCCTGCATAGCCACCCATTGCGAAGAAATCCCCCCAACTACTCCAGTTCATGCATACCTTCCTTGCATTATCAGTTTTAAGCCAAAGCTTAAATTCAATTTACTTTTATCCGCGATTCTCGCGACTTTCATACCTGGCTCACCCTTGGATTGTTTCACACCCTGAGCCCGTCCCTTTGTTTTACGCAAAAAAGGGCCTTGAAATAAAGTCCAAAGTCCCTCAAAACTTTAATCGACTACCTCCGCTAGAGACTGCACCCATTTGGTAGCGCTCTCTCGCTCCAAGATCAAGGTTCGTACCCGGTACAACGCCACCGCAATCGAATACATCCAAAAAGCTAGGGCCATTAAAAGCATCCCCAGTAGCATCAGGTGGGCCATGCTGGGCGCTTTGGTCATCGAAATTGAAGCGCCTTGGTGCAAAGTATTCCACCAAGTCACAGAGAAATAAATAATAGGGACATTGATCGATCCCACCAAAGCCAATATGGCACCCGCTTTATCTCTTCTGATAGGGTTATCAATCGCCGAAGTCAGAGCGATATAGCCCAAATAGAGAAACAATAAAATTAACTCAGACGTGAGCCTTGCATCCCAAACCCACCAAGCCCCCCACATAGGCTTGCCCCACATAGCCCCCGTCCATAGGGAGAGAAAAGCAAAGATTGCACCTGTTGGCGCTAACGCCGCTGTCATCATCCCAGACAGGCGCGTTTTGAAGGTAAGACCTAAAAAACTCCAAAAGGCCATAGCCATAAAAATGATCATTGACATCCAAGATGCGGGAACGTGCAGGAAAATGATCCTGTAACCCTCCCCCTGCTGAGCATCGGTTGGGGCCATTCCCAGTCCGACCCAAAGGCCTGCAACGGTCAACAAAACTCCCGCCCCGCTAAACCATGGAATCAACTTTCCCGACAAGCGGTAAAAAGCTTGGGGAGGCGCGTACTTGAAGAAAAATCCCATCATTTTTTTATCCGTTTCGTTCTTACTATGCCCGTTACCCCACTGACAGCCCACTTTGTTCCGCTCAACTCCACTCAACTCCACTCAACTTCACTCAAACGCAACCCTCAAAGCCGCCGCACAAGCCCAGGGACTAAAGAAAACAGCCGGTATGAGCATGGCCATCAAAATGGAGAAGTACGCCTGAGAGCCCAACCCAGCTGCTAGGGACTCTACCGCACCGGAGCCAAAGACCAAGACGGGCACAAAAAGGGGTAATACGAGCAGTGAAATCAAAACGCCACCACCTCTTAATCCCAGTGTTAATGCAGATGCAATTGCACCTAAACAAGACAAGATCGGCGTTCCAATCAAAAGCGTCCCCATCAAAACCAGCACAAATTCAATAGGCAAATCAAACATTAAACCTAGCACAGGGGCCAAAATAACCAAAGGCAAACCACACAACGTCCAATGCGAAATTATTTTTGCAAAAACAAGTAATGACAGATTGTGCGGAGTCAATACGAGTTGCTCCAAACTACCGTCTTGCCAATCCGCCTCAAACAAACGACCTAGCGTGAGCATCGAAGACAAAAGCGCTCCTACCCATAATATTCCAGGGGCAATGCGTCTCAAAATATCCAAATCCGATCCAATCGCAAGCGGAAACAGGGTCGCAACCACCAGATAAAAGAATAGTCCACTGAGCACCTCAACCTTGCGGTGCATCGCAACCCTTAAATCCCGTTTCAATATTGCAGTAAAAGCCTTCATCTAGACAACATGAGCACACGGCCCACTCCACTGAGTTGAATGGGTTGATGACTGGTCAAAATGACCATTCCTGCGCTGGTCAAATGCTGCCCCAACAACTGTGTAAATAGCTCCACCGTATGACTATCCAGCGCAACCAAAGGCTCATCTAATACCCACAAAGGTGCGCGCGCGAGTTTGAGTTTTGCCAATGCGACTCTGCGCTTTTGACCTTGAGAGAGGATCCCCAGTGGCACATGCTCCCTACCCTTTAGACCAAAGTGGTCTAAAGCCTGCTTTAAATCCAAATCCTTTGCAGGCACACCCATTAGGGCGCACTCAATGGCCAAGTTCTCAAATGCGGTGAGCTCCTCTTTGAGAGCAAGCTTGTGGCCCACAAAGAAGATGTCTTTCAAATAAAGAGGTAAATCTTCATGAATATTTTGTCCCCGCCAAAGTACCTCTCCCTCATCCAAGGGTGCAAGTGAACAAATAACCCTCAACAAACTCGTTTTGCCAATACCGTTATCCCCTTGCAAATGCAACCACTCGCCCGGATTTAACGAGAAACTCAAATCACGTAAAAGCTGTCTCCCACCCCTGGATAAAGAGAGATTCTTAATTTCTAAACGATTGGGTAAAGTCACAAGGGGTAAGCAGTCAAACGAAAAAGCAATGATTCAAGCAACTAAAACTGACAAAAAGTTGCTTGAAAATCTTTTATTTTGTGTCGGTTAATCTGCCCGGGCTCCAGATGCCTTAACAATAGCGCCCCAACGCGGCACATCCATTTTGTCCAGCTCCGCCATTTGCTCTGGAGTGGATCCACTGACTATGTAGCCCGATTCGTTCATTCTCCTGACAAAGTCCGGAGACTTAAGCCCTTTGAGCATTTCGGTATTGAGTTTTGTAATGATTTCTTTGGGGGTGCCGCTGGGCGCTACTAAACCAAACCAAACTCCTGACTCATAACCCGCAACACCAGTCTCCGCCATGGTTGGCAGATCGGGCAAAAACGGATCGCGTTTGGCCCCTGTTGTTGCTATGGCCCTTAATTTACCAGACTTAATAAAGGGCATTGAAGAAGGAATGTTGTCAAACATCATCATGACTTGACCGCCCATCAAATCTGTAAGTGCCGGTGAACTGCCCTTATAAGGAATGTGGACCAAGTCAACCTTTGCCAAGCTCTTGAACATCTCACCCGACATGTGAATACTTGTACCGCTGCCACTGGAGGCGTAGTTCAGCTCCCCGGGAGCTGCCTTGGCCATGGCGATCAACTCTGGGACAGAGTGAATTTTGGAGTTAACAGGTACCACCAAAACATTGTTCATGGAGACGATGGTACCAATAGGGGCAAAGTCTTTGCTTGGATTAAAAGGCATCTTTGTGTAAAGGGCAGGATTGATGGCCTGGATGCCGCTTGTGGTAAGCATGATGGTGTAGCCGTCCGCAGCTGCGTGCGCCACCTCCGAGCCGCCGATATTTCCACCCGCACCTGGACGGTTATCTACGGTCACCGGTTGACCCAAGTTCTTAGACAACTCCAAAGCAATAGCTCTAGAAGCAATATCTACTGCACCCCCGGGGGTAAAGGGACATACCAAACGAATGGGTCTATTGGGAAAGGTGTCGGCAACGCCTGCATGAGCCAAACCGCATAAACCTAGATACACCGCAGTACAAAAGGCAAGCGTTTTTCTATTCAAAAGCATCATCATGAAAATCCTTTTTTAAGTAATCTTAGATCTTTTATAAGACCTCAGTCATTTGCAAAAAAAGCCTCAAATCCACCTATGGGCTCAAATCGTTGATTCACAAACCTTAACAACTTGGGCCCACCCATCACCGCTTCACGCTCACTATGCCTTGGATGTCCTGGGTAGGTAAGGTGCCTTACCCCGTCCTCATCAAAGGGCTCTGGTTGAATGAAGGCTGGGGGCTTTGCCCGGGCTGCGCTCAGGGCCTCGTCCACACTCCTAAAGTTTGCTAGATTGGCCAAGCTCATGATTTGGGGTGGCGCCATCTCAATCTCGTTTGCCCAGTACTTTTGCAAAGCAACTTTAGGACTCATCCACGCACTATCACTGGCTTCGTAATTATCGTGTTTAGCAATTTGCAAATCTGGGCTTTTCGCTAAAAAAAACCGGGTATCAAAGCGCTTTGTCATCAGGGACGCCATTTTGGGTGTAATCCAACGGCTAAAGGGCACCAAATCTTGCGTGCTAAGGTACATGTTGTGCTGACTTAAAATATCCAACAGTGTTTTCGCCTCACTGAGTGCTTGGGAGTCGCTGAGCCCTGGGGGCGAGGATTTTGCAAACAACACCCCGCACTCCTCAAATGTTTCCCGGATTGCAGCCACAAAAATGGCAACCGCTTGATCTGTAGTGAGCTCACCCTCGTTGAGCCGGTGCTTGAGGGTCTCCCCGTCCAAGTCCAAACGACTCAAAAATTCAGTGTTTGAGTCCCCCTGATCAACCTTTCCCCCAGGAAACACATACACTCCTCCCAGAACTGAGGATTTTGCATGACGTTTAATCATGAACACCTCCATACCAGGCCCAACCGCTGAGTCCCTGAGTATTAAAAGTGTGGCTGCATCAACAGGCGCACTGGTGACGACTTCTTTTTGAATTTCCATGGTGCCATTGTGGCATCAAAAACAAACATCTCTATGTCAAGTCAAGATCTAAACCCCTCCCCAAAAGCCGTCGATGCTCACTCCCCCGGCACGCAGCCCGCCCAGCCCCGTGCCCCCGCAAAAACCCCTAATGCTTTGAAGAGGCTTTGGCCCTTTGTCAGCAAATACAAAATGGTCATGGCCTTGGCAGGTCTTTTCTTGGTCTTGGCAGCTGGCGCTACGCTTGCCTTTCCCTGGGCTTTAAAGATGCTTATCGATCAAGGCCTAGCCAAACAAGAGGGAAGACTGCATTTGGCTGAACATTTTTTAGCGCTCTTTGGGGTTGCCTCAGCCCTAGCTTTGTTCTCTGCAGCCCGGTTTTATACCGTGAGCTGGCTGGGTGAGCGCATCACAGCTGATGTGAGGAACACCGTCTATGCACACGTGTTAAAGCAAAGTGCCGAGTTCTTTGAAACAACCCAATCGGGTGAGATCCTCTCTAGACTCACCAATGACACCACTCTCGTTCAAACCGTAGTTGGCTCCTCCCTATCCATGGGCCTGAGAAATTTGGTCATGGGATCGGGCGCACTTTTGATGCTCATTTGGACAAACCCGCTTCTCATGCTACAAGTCATGGGGCTTTTGATTCTAGTAGTCTGGCCCAGTATGCGAATGGGCAGGCGCGTTCGCAAACTCTCCCGAGCCAGTCAAGACCGGGTAGCAGATGCAAGCGCCATTGCCAGTGAAGTGCTCAACGCTATACCCGTCGTTCAAAGCTACACGGCTGAGGTGCGCGAGTCAGCGCGTTTTAGCGAGTCCACCCAGTATGCGTTTATGACCGCCGTCAACCGGACCAAAGCAAGAGCGGTTTTAGTAGGCTTTATCATTATGGCAACAAGCGCTGCCTTGCTATGGGGCTTGTACGAGGGAACGCTCGCAGTGCAAGCGGGCACGCTCAGCGCAGGCGAGCTTGGACAAACGATTGTGTATGTCATATTGCTGGCCAGCTCAGCAGCCGTGCTGGGTGAGGTTTACGGTGACTTACTGAGAGCGGCGGGCGCGACTGAAAGACTGATGGAGCTGCTCGAGACAAGGAGCTCCATTAACTCCAACCCCTGCAGTGTCGAGCCAGCATGGCCCGTTAACGGATCACTTGTTCAGATTAAGAATTTGAGCTTTAAATATCCGTCTAGGCCGAACCAATGGGCGTTAAAGGATTTAACGGGCACGGCCCTTTCTGGTCAAACCATAGCCATTGTGGGACCCAGCGGAGCGGGTAAAAGTACGCTTTTTAGTTTATTGCTGCGCTTTCACGATCCGCTCAGCGGATCTATCGAAATGGACGGTGCACGCATTGATGAAATGAGTCTTCATGCGCTTAGAAACAGAATTGGGCTCGTGCCGCAAGAGCCCGTTGTTTTCTCAGGTACTGCGATGGAGAATATTAAATATGGACGCGTCGATGCATCACCTGAGGAAGTGATCCAAGCTGCTAAGGCAGCCTTTGCGGATGAGTTCATACAAGCCCTGCCAGATGGTTACAACACCTTTTTGGGTGAGCGCGGGGTGCGCTTGTCGGGTGGGCAACGTCAACGTATTGCCATTGCTCGGGCGATTCTCAAGAACCCCCCACTTCTTCTCTTGGACGAGGCGACGAGTGCGCTTGACGCACACAGCGAGCGTGTCGTACAAGAGGCGTTGAACCGTGCAATGAAAAACAGAACCACCTTTGTCATTGCTCACCGCTTAGCAACCGTTCAACAGGCAGACTGTATTTGGGTTTTTGATCAAGGTAGTCTTTGCGAGCAAGGCACACATAGTGAATTAATAGAGCGCGGAGGTTTGTACGCAGGCCTTGCAAAGTTGCAGTTCAATTTGAACAGGACGCAGGAGCGTTGATGTCTCAAATTGGAATGCAAGATTTCTCTATCCACATCTGGCATTGGCTCCCCCTTTTCTTTGCTTTTGTAATAGGCGGCGTGACGGGCAGCTTCATCGGTGTGGTGACCCGACGGCTTCCCGTGATAACGGGTCAAAGTGAGCATCCAAAGGAGCTAGAGGGTCAAAATACAACAGAGAAACTAACGCTTGCTTACCCACGCTCGCATTGCGCAGAGTGCAAAAAACCGCTGCGCCTTCATCACAACATTCCGCTCATCAGTTATTTGTTTCTAAAAGGATTTTGCGCATATTGCAAAAAGCCGATTGGGATTTGGAGTTTTGCAATCGAGTTGCTTTGCGCACTTTGGTGGTCACTTTGCTATATACAAAACGGCCTGTGCGCAACCAGCTTGGTTTTTGCTCTTTACGGGTCAGCCCTTTTGTGCTTGGCGTTTATTGATTGGCAAACCCAGCTACTTCCAGATGCAATCACTCAGCCGCTGCTTTGGGGAGGGCTCATCGCAAGCGCGCTGGGACTATCGAGCGTTCCCCTTACAGTTTCTTTGTGGGGAGCCGTTTTAGGGTACTTGGTTTTATGGACCGTCAGCCGGTCTTATTACATCCTTCGGGGGCATTTAGGTATGGGTGACGGGGACCTCAAGTTGGTCGGCGCGCTAGGTGCTTGGATGGGTCCAATTCCTTTAATCGCACTGATACTTTTAGCCTGTGTTTCAGGAATCTTAGGCGCACTCATATTAAGATTAAAAGGTCGCATGAAGGCCGGGGACTATATACCCTTTGGACCATTTTTGGTCTTCAGTGCCCTTTTAATTCATACCTACTTAAACAAAAGCGCTTACCCCTATACAGACCTTTTAAGTCAGTTAAGTAAGCTATCCAATTAAGTCGCTTTTGATATTTTGATGGTTGGAAATTTAGAAGAAAAGTCCTTGGCTTTGTCCGACACCCTAGCAGCGACACGTCTGGCAATATCTTTATACATCTCAGTGATTGGACTCTTTGGATCTGCAGCAACGGTTGGAAGACCCTGATCAGCTTGCAAACGTATGTTGATGTCCAGAGGAAGCGAGCCCAAATAATCAACACCCAATTCTGCCGCCATCGATTTACCCCCTCCCTCGCCAAAGATGTGTTCAGCGTGTCCACAATTGGAGCAAATATGTACCGCCATGTTCTCCAGCACACCCAGAATCGGTACGCCTACTTTTTCGAACATCCTGATCCCTTTTCGAGCATCAATGAGTGCGATATCTTGAGGTGTGGTGACGATGACCGAGCCCGTCATGGGCACCCTCTGACTAAGAGTGAGTTGAATATCTCCCGTGCCCGGTGGCAGGTCGATGATTAAATAATCCAAGGAATGCCAATTCGTTTGCCTAAGCAATTGCTCCAGTGCTTGAGTGGCCATTGGGCCTCGCCAAACCATCGCTTCATTGGGACTGACCAAAAAACCAATCGACATGACCTGAACGCCGTGACTGATCAAAGGGCTCATGGTTTTGCCGTCCGTGCTCTCTGGTCTGCCACTGAGCCCCATCATCATGGGTTGACTAGGACCGTAGATATCTGCGTCCAACAACCCAACACTGGCCCCTTCGGCTTGCAGCGCTAATGCCAAATTGGCCGCAGTGGTGCTCTTGCCCACACCGCCTTTACCGGATGCTACTCCGATAATATTTTTCACCTGCGGCAACAGTTGTACCCCGCCCTGGGCGGCGTGGGCAACGACGTTGGTCAAAAATTGGACTCTTATTTCAAGACCACGAGACTGTGGTAATTGCTGAATTGCTTTGATCAAGCTCGCGCGCATTGATTCCCACAAACTCTTCGCGGGGTAACCCAGCTCCACATCAAAGGACAGGATGGTCGGGGTGATTGAAATATTTTTGATTGACTTCGAGCTCACAAAATCGCGCCCTAGGTAGGGATCGCGAAACTCTTTTAAAGCGTCAAGTAACTGCTCTTGTGTCAATGCCATCTCAAAGTGCTCCCAATTTCTTTTTAAAACTGACACAGTCTACCCAAATAGCTTCATCCGTGCTCAGCTAAAGGGTTTAAATTATCAAAACGCGCCAACAAAAGAATAAAATCACTCACCTCATTCAAAGTAGAGTTATGTCCATGCGTCGCCTTTTTGTAACCACAGCCCTGCCCTATGCCAACGGGAAATTCCACATTGGCCACATCATGGAATACATCCAAGCCGATATTTGGGTGCGCTTTCAAAGAATGCAGGGCAATCTGGTTCACTTTGTATGCGCGGATGACGCACACGGCGCGCCTATCATGATCGCAGCAGAAAAAGCGGGCATCACACCCCAGCAATTTGTCGCTGATATTTCAAGCGGTCGCAAACCCTACCTGGACGGTTTTCACATCAGTTTTGACAATTGGCACTCAACAGACGGGGCAGAAAACCACGCACTTGCCAAACAAATTTACCTCCAGCTCCAAGAGGCTGGGTTGATAGAGGTGCGTGAGATAGAACAGTTTTTTGATCCTGAAAAGGGCATGTTCTTACCCGATCGTTTCATCAAAGGCGAATGCCCTTCGTGCGGCGCCAAAGATCAGTACGGCGATAGTTGTGAATCATGCGGAGCGGTTTACAGCCCAACAGAAGTTAAAAACCCCTACTCCGCGCTCTCTGGCTCTACGCCAATACTTAAAAAATCTGATCACTATTTCTTCAAACTCTCTGATCCCAGGTGTGTGAGTTTTCTGAACGCGTGGACCCAAGACCTGAATGCAGATGGACGCACGCGCTTACAGCCTGAAGTTTTAAATAAAATTAAAGAGTGGTTCGTCACAGATGAGTCTGGCAAAAGTGGGCTTGGAGATTGGGACATTAGTAGGGACGCGCCCTACTTTGGAATTGAAATTCCAAACGCTCCTGGCAAATACTTTTATGTATGGCTTGATGCACCCATCGGATATTTAGCTGCACTTAAAAATTACTTAGACAAAGAAGAAACCCAACAAAGCGTTCCAGGGGCAGTTGCTTTTGAGTCCTTCCTTGCTGATCCAAGTGTTGAGCAATACCATTTCATTGGTAAAGATATCACTTACTTTCACACGCTCTTTTGGCCAGCCATGCTGCACTTTAGTGGGCGTAAGACCCCCTCCAGCATCTTTGTGCACGGGTTCATCACCGTCAGTGGCGAGAAGATGAGCAAAAGCCGAGGTACAGGAATTGATCCTCTCAAGTATCTCTCGCTGGGTATGAATCCGGAGTGGTTGCGCTACTACTTGGCTGCCAAACTGAGCGCCCGGGTGGAGGACGTGGACTTTAATCCACAAGACTTCATGCTGCGGGTGAATTCTGACTTGGTCGGTAAATACATCAATATAGCCTCTCGAGCGGCCAACTTCATACACAAACAATTCAACGCTCAACTCGGGCCTGTAATGCCAAACGGAGAACAACTCCTTCAACAGTTACAAGCCGCCGCTCCCTCCATTAGCCGTCTTTACGAAGAACGCGAATTTGCCAAAGCCCTGAGAGATATCATGGCGCTTGCAGATCAAGTCAACGAGTTTGTAGATCAAAACAAGCCCTGGGAGTTGGCAAAAAAAGAGGGCGCCATCGCCGAATTGCATGCAGTGTGCACCACTTGTCTAGAGGCCTTTAGATACTTAAGCATTTATTTGAAACCCGTTTTACCTGCACTTTGCGCTCAGGTCGAGACCTTTTTAAAGTGTCCTCCCCTGGTTTTTGCAGATGTAAACACACGCCTTGGCCCGGCCCATGTCATCAATGATTACAAACACCTCATACAACGAGTAGATGAAAAAATGTTGGATAAATTATTTGAACTTCCAGAGACTTTGGAGAGCAAATCAACACCAACGGAGAAATCTCAAAAATCTAAACCAGCGAGCGCACCGGTTGTACCTTCCAATCAGACCCTAGAGGGCGCAGAAAATCTCCCATCACCAGGGGGCGAGCCAATAGCGGCGACTATTGGGATCGAAGAGTTCTCGAAAATCGACCTTCGTATTGCACAAATTGTTTCTTGCGAAACCGTGGAAGGCTCAACAAAACTCCTTCGTCTCATGCTTGACGTAGGCGAGGGCCGAACTAGGCAAGTCTTCAGCGGGATTGCAAGCGTTTACAAGCCTGAAGATTTAGTGGGCAAGCTCACCGTCATGGTTGCCAATTTGGCACCTCGCAAAATGAAGTTCGGCGTGAGTGAAGGTATGGTGCTCGCCGCCAGCCACGCGGATGAAAAATCAGAACCCGGTATTTATATTCTTCACCCCTGGAACGGTGCAAAACCCGGTATGCGTATTCATTAATCATCAAGGCCATTGCAGAAAAAATTCAATGGCCTTGCGAGTAAGAAGAAACAGACGCATAAAAAGTATTAGCAGAGCCTTCCATCAATTTCTCGAGGTACAGAATGCTCAGTTTTAGTTTTCACCCAAAATTACTCGAGTCTTTAGACAACTATAGCTCTAAGGATTTATGGAGCGATATTGGGGCAGGTCTGACCGTTGGGGTTGTAGCACTCCCTCTTGCAATGGCGTTTGCCATTGCCTCGGGGCTCCCACCGCAAGTAGGAATTTTCACCTCCATCATTGCGGGACTCTTGATATCTGTTTTGGGAGGAAGCAAAGTACAAATTGGCGGTCCTGCAGGAGCCTTCATTGTGATCGTCTACGGGATCGTCCAACAAAGCGGTGTTCAGGGCCTGATCATCGCATCCATCATGTCAGGGGTGCTGCTATTTGTGATGGGTTTGTTAAAACTGGGCACCCTCATTCGCTTCATACCCGTTGCGGTGGTGATTGGTTTTACCAACGCCATCGCAGTGCTCATCATGCTTTCTCAAATTAAAGATTTTTTGGGGCTGAATATTGCAAAAATGCCAGCCGATTTCATTGGCTTGATTCAAACCCTTGGCGCAGCCTTGGATACGCTGAACACCTGTGCTCTCGCGCTTGCGATGTGTTCACTCATTTTTTTATTCATCTGGCAGTGGTGGCTGCCGCGCTGGCTCTTACAGTGCGCCCCAAAGCAAAGCCCACTCAGAGAGGCGCTAAATAAATTACAAAAAATACCGGGCTCCATTATTGTTCTCGTTGGCACGACCACCTTGGTTTTTCTGACGGACCTACCCGTTCAAACGATAGGTACTCGCTTTGGAGGCATCCCCAATGCGCTACCAAACTTTAGTTGGCCTACGCTTGGACTTGATCAATGGCAACAACTGTTGCGCCCTGCAATCACACTCGCCCTCTTGGGGGCCATTGAATCGCTTTTATGCGCCCGCATTGCTGACAACTTGGTTGATGATCATCACAACCCCAACCAAGAATTGATGGCTCAAGGGATTGCCAACTTTGTGGCACCTCTCTTTGGCGGTATGCCCGCAACTGGCACCATCGCGCGAACAGTGACAAATGCGAAAAACGGGGCTGTCAGTCCCGTTGCTGGCATCGTGCATTGCCTCACTCTGCTTGCAATTGTGTTAATCGCAGCTCCACTCGCCTTTCATATTCCGTTGTGCGCTTTGTCAGCCATTTTGATGTTTGTGGCTTGGAACATGGGCGAATGGAAAGAATTTATTCACCTAAGAGAATTTCGACTACCGTACCGACTTATATTAATGACGGTATTTTTGCTCACCATTTTGATTGACTTGGCCAGTGCCGTGGAGTTTGGACTCATCGGGGCTTGTATCACTTTCATCTACCGCATCTCCAGTCTCACACGCTCCGAGCTCTTTCACAACTCGCCCCAGCTACAAGCACACCGCTTGTACGGGGCCTTGTTTTTTGGAGCAGTGCAGCTGATCGAGAATTTAGAGGCCCATTTGCCTGAAAAAACTCTAATTCTTGACTTCAAAAATTTAATTTACCTCGATACATCTGGTACCGATGTGCTCTTGAGTTTGATACGGGCGTGTGAGAAAAAAGGCGTACGTCTGGTCTTTTGTGGACTCATGCACCAACCCCTTGGAATGATGCAGCGCGCGAGTTTGCTCACTAAGCTTGAGAGTCACAACTTCTACGCTGACATAGCGACCGCTTTGAGCGACGAGCTTGATCAAAATTAATAAAAAAAGCCTCAGAATCCAGAAAATCACACACTGAGGGGCTTTTTGCGGCTCTTTGCGGCATCTTTACGTCTCTCTGCGATTAACTTTTAACGGTACAAATCCTCCTTCCCTGTAGAATAGGAATGTCAAGCACAGAGTAAATTAATATGCCCTTTTTCAGACGCGCTGACTATCAGTCAGATACAACGCAATTTATCCAAAAGCTAAAAGCCTCCCGCCCCGAGCTCGAGTCCGAGCAACGCCAGGGCCGTGCGCTTTTGTGGGATCACAAAATCGATCGTGATTCTCTTAAGGAGTTCTCTGCTGCACGGGTACCACAAAAGCCCTACGTCTACCAAAACGGTTCGTGAGCACGACTGTCCTCCCCCCCTCCTCTGAGCAAGCGATGAGCGCCTCAGGCATGGTTGAAGTGATCGACCATGTTGCAGTTGCACGCCTGTACGGTGAGCCGCTTTTCTCGCTTCCCCAAGATTTATATATTCCTCCGGACGCGCTTGAGATTTTTCTAGAGGCCTTCCAAGGTCCCCTAGATTTGTTGCTTTACTTAATTCGCAAACAAAACTTCAATATCCTAGACATTCCTATGGCTGCTTTAACGCGCCAGTATCTTAGTTATATCGAGGAAATCAGAAACTCCAATTTAGAACTGGCCGCAGAATACTTGCTCATGGCGGCCATGATCATTGAGATCAAGTCCAGAATGCTTTTACCACCTAAGAAAGTTGCTGAAGGCGAAGAGGCGGAGGATCCAAGAGCTGAGCTGGTGCGAAGACTCCTAGAGTACGAACAAATTAAACTGGGGGCTGCCCAGTTGACCCAAATTCCTCAGTACGGACGTGATTTCTTGAAGGCGCACATCTTCATTGAACAGTCCCTACAACCCCGCTTCCCTCACGTAGAAATCACTGAGTTACAACAGGCCTGGGCGGACATTCTTAAACGGGCCAAATTAGTTCAGCATCACAAAATTGCACGCGAAGAGCTATCAGTTCGTGAGCATATGAGTTTGGTCATTAAAAAACTTCAAGGCCAGCGCTTTGTTCAGTTTGAAGACCTATTTGATGCCAGCAAAGGCGTCTCTACTGTGGTGGTTACTTTTGTTGCCCTTTTGGAACTAGCCAAAGAAACATTAATTGAGATCACACAAGCCGAGGTCTATGCACCTATTTATGTTCGCTTGACGTTCTCAACGTCCTAGTTTACTTAAGAAGCTCACCCAGCCAGTTTTTAAATCACCACCGCTTAGGTGGTAGATTTTTTGGAATGTACATTCGAATGTGAATTCATATCCAAGGCCTCGTCTTTAGCGCTTCTACCCATCAAATGAGCTACGACTTGCGACACCTTTAAGCTCCCCTGGAGCAAGCCGACAACAGCACTTGAAATAGGCATTTCAACGCCCACTTGCGCGGCCCTTTGAGTGACCGTGAGTGCAGAGTAAACCCCCTCTGCAACGTGTCCGAGGGAGTCTAGAGTCTCTTGCAAGCTCATGCCTTTGGCTAAGCACAGTCCAACCCTCCTATTTCGAGACAAGTCCCCCGTCGTTGTCAAGACCAAGTCCCCCAACCCACTGAGTCCCATAAAGGTGTGGGACTTTGCGCCCAGTGCCACACCCAGGGCAGTCATTTCGGACAAACCGCGGGTGATCAGCGCAGCGCGTGCGTTTAACCCTAACTCCAAACCATCACACAGACCTGTGGCAATTGCCAATACGTTTTTAACAGCCCCGCCTACCTCTACTCCAATCAAATCATCACTAGAGTAAATCCGCAACTTATCGGTGTGAAACGCATCAACCAATACGCGGCGAACCTGAGGGTTCGAGCTTGCGGCAACCAAAGCGGTGGGCTGGGAGCTGGCAACTTCTTGCGCAAAGCTTGGCCCACTCAAAACACCTGCCGTCAAATTGGGGGCTATGCTTGCCAAAATCTCATGCGCTAAGAGACCTTGGTGGACCTGCGCTGTCGGGCGCTCACCAGCGCCGGACTCGCTAAATGCCTGTGGAGCCTCAAAGCCCTTGCAAAGCCAAACAACTGGTACTTGAATCAATAAATTTGATAATTGTGTGAGTATCCATCTCAATGCAGACATAGGTGTCGCAATAATGATGAGATCAAACTCACCTAGCCATGCCGCCAATGGCTCGCAGGAGACTCTCAAAGACTCAGGAAAGGCGTAGCCACAGAGGTATTTATTGTTATTCCTCATGGCCTGCATATCTGCAGCGTGCTCAGTACTTCTGGCCCATAAGGTCACACTGTGCCTTGCACTTGCTTGCAAGGCCAGTGCAGTCCCCCACGCGCCTGCTCCAAGTACTGCGATCTTCATTTAAAAGATCTCGCTTCTTCTATTGAGTTATCTCAGACTGTGAATGAGCACGCTGTTGCTCGTACATGCTTTGGAAATTAATTTCAGTCAGATGCACGGGTGCAAAGCCTGCACGCTGGATGACATCCGCCACGTTGGCGCGAAGGTAGGGATAAATAATCTGTGGGCACTGTATGCCGATGATGGGATCGATGTGCTCTTCGGGAATGTTACGGATCTCAAAAATAGCGGCTTGTTTGGCCTCTACCAAATAAAGCGTCTTATCTTGAACTGTCGCGGTTATGGTCGCCGTCACAGTAACCTCCATGATGCCGGGGACGATATGCTCAGCGCCAAGACCTAACTTGATATCGACTGAGGGGGTGTCTTGAGCCGTAAAAATACCAGGAGAATTAGGCTGCTCCAAAGACAAGTCTTTTAAGTAAACGCGTTGAATTGCAAAGACTGGTGTTGCTTGATCAGATTCGGACATATAAAGTTCCTGATAATTCATTAAAAACCCGCTTTAGAGGCATTCCAAAGCGGGTTGTTGCAAATGGCATCACGCCAAAAGTAAATAGCACATATTATCTCAGACTAAGCACCCAAAATTCCAATCTCACTTGGGCTACAAGTTTGAGATCAACTGGCCTGGAGTAGCGGCGCAAGTCCACCTTGACTGTCTAGAGCGATTAAATCATCACAACCGCCCACATGGTGCTCACCAATGAAGATTTGGGGCACGGTTCTGCGCCCAGTGACCGCCATCATGTGGTCCCGTTGATCCGGGTGAAGGTCGATCCGGATCTCCTCAATTAGATCGACTCCCTTGGATTTCAAAAACTGCTTGGCCCTAATGCAATAGGGGCAAACTGCGGTTGTGTACATTTTGACGGAGGGCATAGGCTAAGTGTTTTTTGGGTGTAAAAAATGGAAGATTGATCAAGCTTTTTGAAGCGGTAAATTTGCTTCTTTCCAGCTCTTTAGGCCGCCGCCGAGGAGGAACACCTTGGTAAAACCAAGTTTTTGAGCAGCCACAACGCCCTTTACGGAGACACCCCCCGTTTGGCAAAAGAAAATGAGCGGTCGAGATTTATCTGTGACATGCTTATTCAACTCGGTCTCCAGTGCGTTGAGGCTCAGATTGATAGCACCCACCGGATGGCCAAGCTCAAACTCAGCTGGTTCACTCAGATCAATCACCACCGCTTTTTCGCGGTTCATCATCAAAACCGCTTCAGCAGTAGATATACCCTGCGTCATCCCGGTTTGGATAATAGGTAACAATAGCAAAAAACCTGAAAGAAGCGCAATGCTAAAGAGCATCCAGTTGTCGATGATAAATTTCACTTGAAATCCTTTGATTAAACTATCGCATTCTCGTTTATTTTAAAATAATTGTCACAAACTTTCTTATGGATGGTTAAATACATCCGTCTTTCCTCAACCTTTCAAACCCTCAACCCAAGAACACTATGCATAAGTTGGTACTTATCCGTCACGGCGAATCGACCTGGAATCTTGAAAACCGCTTTACCGGATGGGTAGACGTTGATTTAACCCCTAAAGGCGTGACTCAGGCTCAAACAGCTGGAGAGCTTCTCAAAAAACACCAGTTTGAATTCGACATTGCATACACGAGCGTCCTTAAACGTGCAGTTCATACCCTTTGGGAGGTGCTTGACGGCGCCGATCGTCCCTGGTTACCAGTTGTGAACTCATGGCGCCTTAATGAGCGCCACTACGGGGGACTGCAAGGGCTTAACAAGGCGGAGACCGCCGCCAAATACGGTGACGCGCAGGTCCTGGCTTGGAGAAGGAGTTACGATGTTCCCCCTCCCCCCATGAGTCCAGAAATCGCCAAAACTGAACGCGAAGACCCCAGATACGCTCGGTTAAAGCCTGAGGATTTCCCGCTCACAGAATGCCTTAAGGACACTGTCGCCAGGGTACTGCCCCTTTGGAACGAATCGATAGCACCTGCACTCAAAGCGGGCAAAAAACCTGTCATCGTGGCTCACGGCAATTCGATCCGAGCCCTAATCAAATACCTAGATAACGTGTCCGAGCAAGATATCGTTGGCTTAAATATCCCTAACGGCACGCCTCTCGTCTATGAGCTTAGTGAAGATTTAAAGCCTTTAAAGCACTATTATTTAGAAAGTTAAGCTCAGGTGTGCCTGGATAAACTTAAATCTATACGACTTTAGGGTTAAATTTCTCCAACTAAAACAAGCGTTAGAGTAAAATCTGGCACTTGGGCATTATTTATTTCCTCGCATTATTACTGAGGCATCATGGGTCAAAAATTCAAAATAGTCGGTTGGTTAAGTGTTGGAGTTCTTGCTGGGGCTTTAACTACGATTTCTTTGCAAACCGTTGCTCGCGCCAACATGACGCCCTTGCCCCTGGAGGAACTTCAACAACTCGCAGCTGTCTTTAGCATGATCAAATCCGATTATGTCGAGCCGGTTGATGAGAAAAAATTAATCACCGACGCCATCTCCGGTATGGTCTCAAGCCTTGATCCTCATTCTCAGTATTTTGATAAGAAAAGCTACAAAGAGTTCAGAGAAGGAACAACGGGTAAATTTGTAGGTGTTGGTATCGAGATTACGATGGAAGACGGCTTGGTCAAAGTTGTCTCTCCCATCGAGGGATCTCCCGCCGACCGCGGAGGCATGAAAACCAACGACCTCATCACCAAAATTGATGACACTGCTGTCAAAGGCTTAACACTGAATGAAGCCGTATCGCGCATGCGCGGCGAGCCCAACACGAAAGTGGTTTTAACGATATTCAGAAAAGATGAGAGCCGCTCGTTTCCGGTCACCATCATTCGAGAAGAGATTAAAACCGTCAGCGTTAAGGCTAAAGAAGTGGAGCCTGGATTTGTTTGGGTGCGACTGAGCCAGTTCCAAGAAAGAACGGTTGATGATTTCTCACAAAAATTAATTGCCATCTACAAACAAGATCCCAACTTGAAAGGTGTTGTGCTAGATCTGCGCAACGATCCAGGGGGTCTATTGGACTCTGCTGTGGCTATATCTACTGCATTCTTGCCAGACAACGTAACGATTGTTTCAACCAATGGTCAAATTGCAGACAGCAAATTTACCTTCAAAGCGTCACCAGAGTTCTATCAGCGCCGCGCCAACGATGACCCTATCTCTCAACTCACTGAGAGCACTCACGGCGCATTTAAGAAATTAAAAATGATTGTCCTGGTCAACGAAGGCTCTGCCTCTGCAAGTGAGATCGTTGCAGGTGCGCTGCAAGATCATAAACGCGCGATCATCATGGGCAGTCAAACCTTTGGCAAAGGATCGGTGCAAACGGTTCGCCCACTAGGTCCTGACACTGCACTCAAAATCACAACCGCTCGCTATTACACGCCAAGCGGTCGCTCCATTCAGGCTAAAGGCATAGTACCCGACGTGCTCGTAGATGAGACGCTAGAAGGTAGCCCCTACGCTGTGCTGCGCACTCGTGAGGCAGACCTAGACAAACACCTTAATAGCGGTCAAGGCAATGAGGTGAAGGATCCTTTGCGTGACAAAGCACGTGAACTGGCTATTCAAAAGCTCGAGGAAGAGTCCAAGAAACCTGCCGCCGAGCGCCGCCCCCCCGAGTACGGATCCGCTCAAGACTTTCAACTTCAACAAGCCTTGAACCGCTTAAAGGGTCAAGCTGTTGTTGTCAGCAAAACGCAAACTGAGCGTCCTGCTGAGAAAAAGGAGTAACCCCAAGTTGAATGATGATGAGTTGTTGCGCTACTCGCGCCACATCTTACTCCACGAGCTTGGGATAGAGGGGCAAGAAAAACTCCTCTTGAGTCACGCAGTTATCGTCGGTGCTGGAGGACTGGGTTGCGCAGCAGCACTGTACTTGGCGTCATCAGGGGTTGGGCGAATCACCCTAATCGATGATGACACCGTGGACCTCACGAACTTACAACGCCAAATTGCGCACACAACGGATCGCATCAATCAGTCAAAGGTAAGCTCACTTGCAAGCGCAATCTTGGCTATCAATCCCAGTGTGGTCGTAGATGCTATCGAGGGCCGTGCAACGCGGGAGCTACTCGAGCGATTGCTCCACCCCCTTGCGCAATCCTCACAACCGAGCGACCCTCAAAATACAGCTGCAGCCTTCAAACGAAACTCTACACACACAGTAGATATTGTGCTCGATTGCTCTGATAACTTTAAAACCAGGCACGCCGTTAACGCTGCCTGCGCGCATAGACAAATCCCACTGATTAGTGGGTCAGCCCTGAAAATGGACGGGCAACTCAGTACTTTTGATACTAGGCGCGCAGATTCTCCTTGCTACGCTTGTCTCTTCCCACCCCATGAGGAGCCAGAGCAGTCGAGCTGCTCGACGATGGGAGTATTTGCGCCTCTTGTCGGCATCATCGGTACAGCACAGGCGAACGAGGCTTTAAAGATGTTGACAAGCACGGGTGAGTCGCTAATAGGTCGTCTCGTTATGTTCAACGCTTTGCGGTTTAAATGGACGGAAATTGGCTTTAAACGCAACCCCTTGTGCACTGTATGCTGTGAGCGTGCTGAGGACACTGGGAGCGAGAAAACTGCGAATTGAGAATCTTCATTGAGAGCCTCAATCTTGCTGAATTTTTTCTTGATTTTTCAACGACTCAACACGTCAATATCCAACCTTCAAGCGGATCCATTAAAGGATCAAGACCATACACCCTATCGCCTTGATGAAATTGCTGGGCCCCCCAGGCCGCTTGGACCGCGCACAAAGTAGCATCGAGTGAATCGCCACTTGCATCTTCAAGCATTTGTCTTATCAGCGCCTGACCAGCCTTTAATTTAAAGCCAAGCGAATAATGCCCTGAGCTAAGCGCGTTAATAATGGCCTGTCTTGCTTGGTAACGTTCCAAATTTTGTTTTAGCTTGTCATCACTCTTATAACTGTGATTACCAATAATCTCTCTTGCCAACATTGCAGGATAAGTCTCCAACCCAACTCGATTAGGATCGCCTGCGCGCATGCCTGGCAGAGTTAAGTTAGCCCTGAGTAATACGGGCATTGCTGCGTGCAGCATATAAGTCACCGGCGGGTTCACCCATTTCATAGAGGGACTTGAGTGCGCGATATAGTCTGTTGCTCGGTGTGCAAACTTAGAGCCAACGGGCCTTTGAGCGCAAAAGTTCTTAAATAGCGCCCTGATGTGCTCACGCTCTAATGTACAAAAGTGTTGAACACAACTCTCCCACTGCAAAGGCCATCCAAGCGTTTGTACGAGTTCACGGGGAAGCCCAAACGGTAAATCAAAACCACCGATCCAAGTTGCGTTAAGGCAAGTTGAGCCTGCGCTTATCGCACGCTCAAATTCAATGAGGTTCTCAAACCTTAGGATGGTGTTTAAAACAAGCGTTTCAGACTTATGGGAAGCGCTGAACTCTGGCAAGTCAACACTTGCCACTGCAACCGTGATCGGCTTTTGCCGTGTTGGACGACTGGTGAAATCACAGCCTATGAGAGTTGGCATTGATTCATCTATTTAAGGGTAGTCCAATACTGCGAGCGCTGTCCCAGTTCGTGACTATATGCAGTCTGTGTGAATGATCAGCTGCGACCTGGGATGAGAGAAAGAAATTCGCGACGCAGTGTTGGGTCTTTTAAGAATGCACCCCTCATCACTGAATTGATCATCTTGCTGTCCATATCCTTGACGCCTCTCCAGGTCATACAAAAGTGAGTTGCCTCCATCACAATGGCCAATCCGTCAGGCCTGGTTTTTTCCTGAATT
>CAJAYT010000160.1 GCA_903949285.1 uncultured Burkholderiales bacterium | reverse complement strand
TCCATAGCGACCAACGCGCCCCGACGCGTCCCAAACAAATCCTCAATCATTTTTTGCAGCTTTATGTCCAAGGATAAAACGACCGTATTACCCGGTGTCGCGGGGCTGCTGCGCAAGCGCCTAACTGCACGACCTCCAGCAGAGGTCTCCATTTCGTGTACGCCTGTGGTGCCGTGCAACTGCACCTCATAGCTTTGTTCAACGCCTAACTTGCCAATGTAGTCCGTACCTCTGTAATTGGCTTCTTCGCTTTCTGCGAGTTGATCCTTCTCGGACTGATTGATACGCCCAATGTATCCAATCACATGACTTGCGAGGCCGTTAAAAGGGTATGAGCGAAATAAACGCGCCCGTATCTCTACACCTGGAAACCGAAAGCGCTGAGCCGCAAAGCGAGCTACCTCTTGATCACTGAGTCGTGTACGAATGGGAACAGAATCAAAGCTTTTGGACTCCTCTCGCAGTTTCTTAAACCGCCTTCTATCGCGCCCTTGAATATCGACAATCTCAGCAAGCCTGTCAATGAGCTCATCAACGGGGAGCTGAACTTTGGAGGGCGTGATCTCAAGCGTATAGGCAGAGTAATTGGTTGCGAGCACAATGCCGTTTCGGTCCATGATCACGCCCCTATTGGGCACGATCGGCACAATCGCCGTGCGGTTACTCTCCGCTTGCTCGTTCAAGTCTTGATATCTCCATATTTGAAGATAAATGAGCCTAAATATTAAGAATAAAAATGCCAATAAGACAATCAACGTGACCGTATAGATTCGCGCCCTAAAGCGGCGTACATCCATCTCAACGTTACGAATCAAACTCATCTTTATTCTTAATCAATAATTCAGATGCAACGAACCTTGCAACTGACTAAAAAATAAACCAGTCGTTCTCATAGTGGGCGAGTGTTATCTGGATTGGGTGAGCGTTTTTGCGGGGCTAATAAGATCTCCGTCACCAAAGGCCACATCAAAGCTTGGATGACGGGGGACAAGAATATGCCCCAACCTGGAAATGGACTGCCCGAGCTCATCCGCAGCGTGAGTTCAATTAAGTGGCCAACTATAAATAAGGGGAACACCTGCAAAGACTGAGAGGAGAGTTTGAACCACAAAATCCGTCTATGGATCATGATTGCAAAAAAACCCTGCGCCGTGAATGCCAATGCATGCTGACCCAGCATTGAGGACTGATGAACGTCTGTTAATAGTCCAAACAAAAATGCTGTCCCAATTCCAACTTTCAGTGGTTGGTGGATTCCCCAAAATACCAGCACCACTGCCATAATCTCTGGCGCCCAATTGGCATTTCCGAATAAAGCAATGTTTTGCACCATATCCAGTAAGAGCGCAACCAGCAGAGAGAAGAAAACAAAAAGAGGGTTGGCGGGCAACAATAATTGTTGCCCTCTAGGCATAATCATTTTTTATTCCCCCCCGGCATTGGCATAACTTTCTCGGGGATTGGCTTGGCAGGTAATTGAGTCAGTATCGGGTCAAGCACCATCACAAGTCGGGCCCCTTGGACCTTGCCTTGGGGTTCACAAAGAATTCTGGCAAATACTGAGTCTGCCTTTCTCTCTACGCGCACAACTTTGGCAACCGGAATTCCTGGTGGATAAACACCGTCCACACCGCTTGTCGTTAAATCGTCTCCAACCTCAATATCCGCATTGGTGGCCATGTACCGAAGCTCGAGTAGGGGCGCACCCCCAGCCTCTCCAAATGCAACGCCTCTAGCGCCCGTTCTTGTGTTTAAAACAGGAATAGAGTTTTCTCTGTCAATTACAAGCGTCACCTCACTGACCAATGGATGTACCGTCGTAATCTGGCCTAAGATGCCCTGTTCATCCATAACAGGTGAGCTCAAACTTACGCCCTGTATGGCGCCCTTGTCGATGATCAATTTGCGTGTGTATGGATCAGCAGCGTCATATAAAACCTCTGCACTAAGTCCGTGGGTTTGGATACGCTCTCTGAGCCCCAAAATATTTCTAAGTTCTTTATTCTCTAGAGTCAGTTGATCAACCTGTAGTGCTCTCAGTGACTGCTGCAATAGTTTTTGGTGTGTTTGGCGCTCACTGTCCTGGGCAAGCTCGCGGTCCTGAGTCATTTCCTGAATTTGATTCCACCAAACGTTGGGACGCATCGCAATCCACTGGACAGGATAGAGAACAAAGGAGAGTCCGGTGCGAAGTGGCTGCGAGAGGTTAAACCGCGAGTCCCCCATCATTAAAAAGAGCGACAAAGCTCCGTAAAAAACGAGCTTTGTCAGTGCAGAGTACCCTTGCTTAAAGAAGGGCGGAGGGGAAGACTCTAGCGTACCAAAGGACACGAAAGGGGCTCTCATTACACGCAGCAAAGCTGCGTTAAAAATTGATAAAAAGGAGGGACGTTAATCACTCGCTTGTGAAAATAGAGCCTAAACGCTCCATGCGTTCTAAAGCTAAACCGCAGCCCCTCACCACACAGGTGAGTGGATCTTCAGCCACTAAAACGGGCAACCCAGTTTCCTCAGCCATTAAACGGTCTAGATCTCTCAGCAAAGCGCCGCCACCGGTGAGCATCATTCCACGCTCTGCAATATCGGCGCCCAATTCTGGAGGAGTTTGCTCAAGCGCATTCTTAACAGCGGAGACGATGTTGTTTAACGGATCGGTCAACGCTTCTAAAATTTCGTTGGAGGAAATCGTGAATGAGCGAGGAACACCTTCGCTCAAATTGCGTCCTTTGACTTCCATTTCTTTGACTTCGCTGCCCGGAAATGCTGAACCAATTTGTTTTTTAATCGACTCGGCTGTGGGCTCGCCGATTAACATACCGTAGTTACGTCTGATGTAGTTGATGATTGCCTCATCAAATTTATCTCCACCAACTCTGACGCTTCCCTTGTAAACCATGCCGCCCAAGGAGATCACACCAACTTCGGTTGTACCGCCTCCAATATCGACCACCATTGAGCCACTTGCATCACTAACGGGCAAGCCAGCCCCAATGGCTGCAGCCATTGGCTCTTCAATCAAATAAACCTCAGAAGCCCCAGCGCCTAGAGCAGACTCACGAATAGCACGACGCTCAACCTGGGTTGAGCCACAGGGAACGCAAATAATAATTCTTGGGCTGGGTTTTAAAAGCGAGCGGGGGTGAACCATTTTGATGAACTGCTTGAGCATTTGCTCAGTCACCGTAAAATCAGCAATCACGCCGTCTTTCATTGGCCTAATTGCTTCAATGTTGCCGGGAACTTTGCCCAGCATAGCTTTAGCCTCATGCCCTACGGCTTGAATTGTTTTTTTGCCTTGGGGGCCGCCTTCGTGACGAATAGACACAACGGAGGGCTCATCCAAAACGATCCCTCTATCCCGAACATAAATCAGCGTATTGGCTGTACCTAAATCAATTGCCAAGTCGGTTGAAAAATACCGACGAAATGCACCAAACATTAAATACCTCTCAAATATCTAAGTAACACAGCTCTAAACCCACAAAAATGACCCAAACAAACCTTAAAAGTATATGTTTGAGCAAAGTACTATTGTATTAAGCTTATTGACTCAGTAAAACGTTAAAGGCGAGATAATACCCGATGCACACGAATTAATGTGAATTTTTTACATAACCCTCCTAGATTAGACCCCATTGACTAGACTTTGAACACAAAATCATGGCATTACAACCCGAAGATATACGCCGAATAGCGCATTTAGCTCGCCTTGAGTTAAAGGCAGAGGAGGGAGCACGCATGCTGACCCAAATTAACAGTTTTTTTGAAATTGTTGAGCAGATCAGTGCCGTCAGTACCGAGGGAGTCATTCCGCTTGCACATCCAGCAGAATTACTAAAAGAGGTAGAGCTCAGACTGCGCGATGACGTGGTAAGCGAATTTGATGACAGAGAAGCTCACCAACTGAGCGCCCCAGCTGTCGAAAACGGCCTATTTTTAGTGCCAAGGGTGGTCGAATGAGTGAAATACATGATTTAAGCGTCGCCGAGCTCAGCTCTGCACTTCGCAGTAAAACTTTGGGGGCAGTTGAAGTCGCCAGTCACTTCCTGGACCGTATTGAAAAAGACAAACTGGGCTCTTTTTTAAGCCACAACCCAGATGTAACCCTCCAAATGGCCAAGGCCAGTCAGGAGCGCATTGATAACAACCAAGCAAGGGCGCTAGAGGGCGTCCCCATTGCACATAAAGATGTCTTTGTAACCAAAGACTTTCCAAGCACTGCGGGCTCCAAAATGCTAGAAGGCTACAGATCTTCTTTTGATGCAACTGTTGTGACCAAGTTTGCGCAGGCAGGATGTGTCCCCTTGGGTAAGCTCAACTGTGATGAATTCGCGATGGGTTCCTCCAACGAAAACTCAGCTTATGGACCCGTCCTGAACCCGTGGGATTTAAATGCGGTGCCGGGAGGGTCGTCCGGGGGCAGCGCAGCTGCGGTTAGCGCACGGCTGACCCCAGCAGCCACGGGCACAGATACTGGGGGCTCCATTCGTCAACCCGCTAGTTTTTGCGGCGTAACAGGCATTAAGCCAACCTATGGTCGCGCGTCCCGTTACGGAATGATCGCCTACGCATCCAGCCTTGACCAAGCCGGTCCTATGGCCAAAGATGCCTTGGACTGCGCACTTTTACTAAGCGCAATGTGTGGTCCAGATCTTGACCGCGACTCCACGTCCTTGGACGCCCCTGAAGAGGACTTTACAAAGCAGTTAACTCAGTCCATCAAGGGCTTGCGAATTGGGCTTCCAAAAGAATTTTTCGCAGAAGGCTTAGACGCAGAGGTCAAGGCCGCACTGGAGCAAGCAAAGTCCGTATTAATGGGTTTAGGCGCAGAGTTTGTAAACATCACTCTCCCCAAAACAGAACTCTCCATTCCGGTCTACTACATCATCGCACCCGCAGAAGCCAGCTCAAACCTGAGTCGCTTTGACGGTGTTCGCTACGGGCATCGGGCAAAGGAATATAGCGACTTAATGGAGATGTATAAAAAATCCAGAGCGGAGGGGTTTGGCGCAGAAGTCAAAAAACGCATCATGACGGGCGCCTACGTTTTATCGCACGGCTACTATGACGCGTATTACCTGCAAGCTCAGAAAATACGACGCATGATTGCTGAAGATTTCAAACTCGCCTTTAGAGACTGCGACCTGATCATGGGACCCGTTGCACCTTCAACTGCTTGGGGTCTGGGCGAAAAAACCGCTGACCCCCTAAGTAGTTACTTAGCCGATATTTTCACGCTCCCAGCCTCCTTGGCAGGATTACCTGCTATGAGTGTTCCGTGCGGCATGAGCAAATCTGCAAAACCGCTACCCATCGGCATGCAACTCATCGGAAATTATGTTCAAGAGTCAAAACTCTTGAACGTTGCACACCAATATCAGCTTCAAACACAGTGGCACACCATGAGCCCCGCTTTGTCGGGAGATCTGAAATGAGTAAACCCGACACAAAATCTATACCGAGCGCCCCCAATGATCCGCCGCTAGTTCAGGGCTACGAGGTGGTAATCGGTTTTGAGACCCATGCGCAACTCCTGACGCACAGCAAGATCTTCTCAAGGGCGTCTACGCAGTTTGGCGCAAAACCTAACTCACAGGCTTGCGCTGTTGATTTAGCACTCCCTGGTGCCTTACCCGTCATGAATAAGCGCGCAGTCGAATGTGCCATTAGGCTCGGTCTTGCCTTGGGCTCTCACGTCGCCCATAGAAGCGTCTTTGCTAGAAAAAACTACTTCTATCCCGATCTTCCCAAGGGCTATCAGATCAGCCAGTTTGAAATCCCTGTCGTACAAGGCGGTGAGGTGTCTTTCTTTATGGGCACCACGCCAAAGAGTGTGCGGCTGGTTCGCGCCCACCTAGAAGAGGACGCGGGTAAATCACTGCATGAAGACTTTGTAGGTATGAGTGGGATTGATTTAAACCGCGCGGGCACGCCACTTTTAGAAATCGTTACAGAGCCGGATATGCGCTCAAGTCAAGAGGCGGTAGCCTACGCAAAAGAGCTGCACAAAATCGTCACCTGGATCCAAGTCTGTGACGGCAATATGCAAGAAGGCTCCTTTAGGTGCGACGCCAACGTCTCCGTTCGCAAACCAGGCGCACCTCTTGGAACTCGCAGGGAAATAAAGAACCTCAATAGCTTTAAATTCATGCAACAAGCCATCGACTTTGAGGTTCGATGGCAAATAGAGCAGTTAGAGGATGGCAAAGCAATTGAGCAAGCAACCGTCCTATTTGATCCCGAGAGCGGGGAAACACGAGCTATGCGCACCAAGGAGGACGCAGCTGATTACCGCTACTTTCCAGACCCAGATCTACCGCCACTCGTCATTGCACCGCAGTGGATAGATGAGATTCGCGGCTCCATGCCAGAGCTACCCAGGGCCATGGCACAAAGATTTGTCAGCACCTACGGATTGCCCGAGTATGACGCCACAACGCTCACCCAAAGCCAACAAATGGCAAGTTACTTTGAAGCCACAGTAGCAGCATGCGGCCAAGCAAAGCTTGCCAGTAATTGGATCATGGGCGAGTTGTCACGCAGATTAAATGAAGCAGATCTAGAAATTGATAACTGCCCGGTTTCAGCGCAAATATTGGCAGAGCTGATCTCAACGATTGCAAAAGGGGAGATCTCCAACAACTCCGGGAAAATCATTCTCGACGCACTTTGGACAGATCCTTCGACAAAGATTTCTGCGTTGATAGAGTCTAAAGGACTTAAACAAGTCAACGACTCGGGAGCGCTTGAAAAACTAATTGATGAGGTCTTGGCAGCCAATGCAGATAACGTCGCTCAGTTCAAGGCAGGCAAAGAAAAAGCTTTCAACGCGCTCATTGGGCAAGCGATGAAAGCCAGTAAGGGTCAGGCAAATCCTCAACAGCTAACTGAGCTATTAAAGAAAAAACTAGCCTAAACCTTAGAACAGACAAAGCGGTTTAGTCTGAGAGTTTAAATTGCTCCGTATTTATCACGGTAGTTTTTTACACTTTGTAAATGCGGTGCAAGTAAAGGATCTTGACTGCTTTGTAAGTACTTCAGTAAATCTTCAAGCAAAGAGACAGTGCAGACTTTTAACCCGATTTCTTGTCTGATGTAATCGATTGCGCTGAGGGGCGCGTCCACAATTTCACCGTCTTGGACGTGGGTTGCACGCTCTTGCCTGTCCAGCGCAATTGCTAGCGCATAGGGGGTTGCGCCACTGGCCTTGATGAGCGCCACACTTTCTCGAACGGCAGTGCCTGCACTGATCACATCATCTACGATCAGCACACGCCCTTGTAGAGGCGCACCAACAATTGTGCCCCCTTCTCCGTGATCTTTAGCTTCCTTGCGGTTGTAGGCAAAAGGCACATTTCGACCCAGCCTTGCCAGCTCAACGCTGAGCGCAGCTCCCAAAGGAATTCCTTTGTACGCGGGACCAAATAACATGTCAAACTCTAAACCGCTCGCTAGAATACGCTGAGCATAAAATTGGGCGAGTTTGCCAAGTTTCGCACCATCATTAAAAAGACCGGCATTAAAGAAGTAGGGGGATAGTCGACCTGCCTTGGTTTTAAATTCGCCGAACTTTAAAACACCACAATCTAAGGCAAACTGCACGAAATGTTGCGCGAGTGAGTCCTGCGTTAGTTCGTTGTCTTTCATCAAAGGATCCTTTTTGTTCAAACTTATTACTCTTAACCTCAACGGCGTTCGCTCCGCGTCTAAGAAAGGCGTAGACGCTTGGCTTCGAAAATCTAAAGCTGATTGTATTTGCGTTCAAGAACTCAAAGCACAACAAGATGATCTTGATGACTCCTTAAGCGCATTGGGTGGACTTAAGGGCTATTTTCATTTCGCTGAGAAAAAAGGCTACTCTGGGGTCGGTATCTATTCCAAACACGAGCCCAGCGATGTAGTTATTGGTTTTGCCAATACTGAGTTCGATGCAGAAGGACGCTATATAGAGCTGCGCTTTGATACCCCCCAAAGAAAACTCTCTATCATCAGCTCGTACTTTCCAAGCGGCTCCTCAGGCGAAGAGCGCCAAGAGGCCAAGTTCAGATTTCTAGACTCAATGGGCCCGCACTTGGCATCTCTTAAAAACTCTCGTCAATTCATTTTGTGCGGCGATATCAATATCGCACACAAAGAGCAAGATTTAAAGAATTGGCGCAGTAATCAAAAAAACAGCGGCTTTCTCCCTGAGGAGAGAGGGTGGATGGATAAATTGATGAAGGAAGTTGGCCTCTCTGATGTTTACAGACTGCTTCATCCGGACACGACAGCTGAGTGCTACACGTGGTGGAGCAATAGAGGACAAGCATGGGCGAACAATGTAGGGTGGCGACTTGATTACCACTTAGCAACACAAGAGCTCGCAAAAAATGCTAAGGCCAGTAGCGTCTACAAAGAGGAGAGGTTCTCGGACCATGCCCCGCTGACCATTGATTACGATTTTGCAATCTAAGAGCCGGTAAATTAGTGGTTTTTAAAAATCACCTATTTAAATCAATAGCAAGTTGACTTTCTTACGCTCCCTTAATGCGCGGACCATCCACCGTCTATGGGCATGATTGTGCCCGTAACTGATGCAGCACTATTGGATGCCATATAAGCGGCCATAGCAGCAACCTCCTCCATAGTCACGAATTTCTTGGTGGGCTGGGCCGCCAATAGGACCGTGCTAATGACCTGCTCCTCAGTCATGTTGCGCGCCTTCATGGTGTCAGGTATTTGCTTTTGTACCAATGGAGTCCAAACATAACCCGGACAAATTGCATTGCACGTGATTCCTTTTTCGGCGACCTCTAGGGCTACTGTTTTCGTCAACCCTGCGATACCGTGTTTTGCGGCAACATAAGCAGATTTAAAGGGTGAGGCTATAAGCGCATGTGCAGACGCGATATTGATGATTCTTCCCCATCCCTTTTCTTTCATCTTCGGTAGTGCTGCTTTGATGGTATGGAATGATGAAACCAAATTGATCGCAATGATGGCGTCAAATTTATCTTCTGGAAATTCGTCTATTGGCGCTACGTGTTGAATGCCTGCGTTGTTCACCAAAATATCAATACCTGCGAACTGCTCAACCGCCTCACCCACCATTTTTCGAATTTGCTCGGGCTCAAGCATGTTTGCGTTCGAGTAATTGCATTTAACTCCAAAGTCCTTAACGATCGCTGAGCGGATACCCTCGATCTCTGCTGCATCCCCAAAACCATTGAGTACGATATTGGCCCCCTTTGACGCTAAATTCTTTGCAATTGCCAAGCCTATTCCACTGGTCGATCCTGTAATAAGTGCAGTTTTATTTTTGAATTCCATATCCAGTTTCCTTGTGATGAGTTGTGTTGCTTGTAGCTTGGTTACGTTCACTAATTTAGCACGATCCAAAGACAAAATTTAGCCAACCTCTTGTAAATTATCACAAGATGCTGAGTACTTTTGCACTACCCAAAAACATTCGTTAGTTCGTGCGCCGTCTCCGTCATTGATAAACCGATGTCCATTAGGTTCACCCTTGATAATGGGTGCGTAGATTGCAAGTTTGAAACGAAACTCAACTCACGCATCCAATTTGTGCGAATTTGCCTTCTCTGTTGAAGCGTTATTCACGGTTTGATTCAGGTCAAATCAACTGCAGTGAATGAATCGGTAGGAGATTCTTAGAGGATCCTTGAATTAAAATGACACTGATTTGTTGGGGGGAAGATACTCCTAACTTCTTTCGTCGTGCTTGCGACTACTACACATTTCTTCTCAGATGAATACTACGCAGGACCATCCTGTCGCCGAAAAAAAGCCTCTTTACCTAACGGCGGCTTTTTATAAATTCGTTGATCTTCCCGATTTTGAGGCGCGCAGGGAACCTATTCTTGCGTTTTGTGAAGCTCAAAATATCAAAGGTATCATTCTTCTCGCGCGCGAGGGCATCAACAGCACCATCTCTGGTGAAGAGGCAAATATTCGTGCTGTACTCGCTTTTCTAAGAGAAGATCCTGCATTCAAAGACCTCCAACACAAGGAGTCTTGGACACACATCAAACCCTTTCGTCGGATGAAAGTCCGATTGAAAAAAGAAATTGTGACCTTTGGCGTCCCAGAGTTAAATCCCAATGTAACCACTGGCACCTACGTCAAACCAGAGGATTGGAACGCGCTTATCGAGGATCCTAATGTCGTTTTGATCGATACTCGAAACGACTACGAAGTTGAGCTGGGAACCTTTCAAGGGGCGATTGACCCCAAGATCAAGAAGTTTACGGATCTTGCGAGCTGGGTGAAAGAGGCGCCTGCACTGAACGATAAGAGCGGCTCCAAACCCAAAGTTGCCATGTTTTGCACAGGCGGCATTCGCTGTGAGAAATCAACAGCCTATATGAAAAGCCTTGGCTACGATGATGTTTACCACCTAGAAGGGGGGATCCTCAAATACCTTGAAACCATTCCTAGCGAACAAAGCCTTTGGAGAGGGGAGTGCTTTGTGTTTGACGAACGGGTCACAGTAGACCACTCATTACAACCGGGCCAATACCATCTGTGCAGAGTTTGCCGCCAGCCCATTACCCATACAGACGAGCGCTCCAGCAAATTTGAGCTCGGGGTCAGTTGTGATCACTGCTTTGACAAAACCTCAGAGGAGCAAAAGATCAAAGCCCGGGAACGTCAGCGTCAGTGCGAGTTAGCGCTTTCCAGAAGTAAGGCGCACATTGGCGACAAAATTTAGTACGCTCCTTTGTGCGAAGCCCTTAAGTAAAAAGGCATGACCTTGTTTAAGTTATTTTCTAAATCTTGAATTCGTGTCGAATTAGCTGGGTGGGTGCTCAGCCAAGCATTTGGCGTGTTCTGCTCCAGCATAGACATCTTTTGCCATAGACTTATCGCAGCGCGCGGATCAAAACCTGCCCGGGCAGCAATCTCCATCCCAACCAAGTCAGCCTGTGTTTCGTCTTGCCGACTAAACTTTAAGAGCAGCAACTGCGACCCGCCTCTTGCCACCATATCGGTCATGCGTGGATCAACACCCAATACCCCCGCAACAACAAACCCACCCACTCTTGCTGCGCTTTGGGTTACAAAGCTTTTACCCATTTGCTCGCGCGCATGCTCAAGGACTGCGTGTGTCATTTCATGCCCAATCACCATCGCGAGTTCATCATCACTTAGCTTCAGTTGCTGAATAAGTCCAGAGTAAACAGCGATTTTCCCACCCGGCATACAAAAGGCGTTGACTGTATTGGAACCAATCACATTAATCTCCCAACGCCAATTTCTAGCCCTTGGGTTCCAAGCGCTCGCAAAAGGTATCAAGCGACGACTGATCGTATTGACTCGAATAAATAACGGATGCGTCTCTGCGGCTAAAGCTCGGTGCGCTTTAGCATCGTTTAAGAGCAAGTAATATTGCGCTCTAGCTTGAGCCTCAATTTGGTCTGCGGGTATGAGTTTTGTAAATGCAGATTCTTGGCCCGCCTCTATACCCTCACGCGCATGAGCTGGGTTAAGGACCGATAAGATAAAAAGCAGCAACCATCCAAAGCGCATTACTTACATTTCCTTAAATTTGCCTTAAATTCTCTTAAATTCAATCACTCAAATTCCATTGCTCAAATTTGAATACATCTGTACTTAGAGTGCAACTATACGCTTTATACACAACCAAGCACAAAAGCAGTGCTCGAAGATCGTTGACAATACAGGGATGCGTAAATTTGTTTCATCCATTTCCTCCATCTTCAAGCCCATGGCGCCGGCTTGGTTGCGAGTTTACTTAACCCCGCCTTGCCTTCGTATGCTCACTCTTGGATTTTCTGCGGGATTGCCACTCATGCTCGTCTTGGGAACGCTGAGTTTTAGGCTGAGGGAGGCGGGTATAGATTTAGCGACCATCGGCTTTTTAAGCTGGATTGGTCTGGCTTACGGGGTTAAATGGGTTTGGGCCCCCTTAGTTGATAACGTAAAAATTCCCTACCTTGGCAGCCTCCTCGGGCGCAGGCGAGCTTGGCTCCTCATTGCACAAGGGCTAGTTTGTTTAGGGCTTGTAGGGATGGCCATTACAGAACCGCATACTAATTTGCATCAACTCGTTCTTTTTGCATTGCTCGTTGCTTTTGGATCAGCAACACAAGACATCGCACTAGACGCATATCGAATTGAATCCGCTGCAGTTCATTTGCAAGCCGCATTAGCTGCTTGCTATCAAACCGGCTACAGGCTAGCCATGATCTGGTCCGGAGCTGGCGTATTGTGGCTTGCTTCGTTTTATTCCGACACTTTCGCCGGCGCTGGCACCCAAGACGACTCAGGCTGGATGTGTGCGTACCTTTGGATGGCTGGGTCCATGCTAGTGGGTGTGTTTACGGTCCTATTCTCAAGGGAGCCGCTTGTGCAACCCCTTCAGAAATCAGTCCATTTCAAGGAGTGGTTGTATGCCACCGTTATTGAGCCTTTTGCAGACTTTTATGTACGTTATAAATGGCGCGCCTTAACCATACTCGCTCTTATTGCAACCTACCGAATTAGCGATATCGTCATGGGCATCATGGCCAATCCGTTCTACGTTGACATGGGTTACACCAAAACAGAAATCGCAACGGTCACCAAAATCTACGGCGTCATCATGACACTGCTTGGCGCTTTTATTGGTGGCTCATTGTCCATGCGTTTTGGAGTCATGCGTATCCTGATATGGGGTGCGTGTTTGAGCGCTGCAAGCAATTTACTTTTCTCATGGCTCAGCTTACATGGACACGATGTTCGCGCTCTAATTGGTGTAATTTCAGCGGACAACCTGAGCAGTGGTATTGCATCTGCCGCATTTATCGCATACCTCTCGTCATTGACGAACATTAAGTACTCAGCAACACAATACGCCATGCTAAGCTCTGTGATGCTTTTATTACCTAAGTTTTTGGCTGGTTTTTCAGGCGTTTTTGTGAATCAATTCGGTTTTTCGTATTTCTTTATCGCTACTGCGCTCCTAGGTTGCCCCGTTTTATTGCTTCTTTTCATTGTTGATCGTCAGACTCGCAGCGCCGCCTATTGCTTGGAGGACTCCTAAGAGCCCCCCCGGGTTGCCCATTTGGTCATTCCTGCCCGCACAACTTCGTTGACATTTGTAAGCTCATTTTGTAAGGTCAATTGGTTTTACGTTTCTTTACACGCAGTTCAATCCATAGAAGGCTTTCTCGGGCATCCTCATACTTTGTTTGGAGCTTTTCACAAGAAGCCTCCACCCTCATACAAAACAAGCAAAGAGATTGAATGCATGGAACGCTTATTAATCATTGAAGATGACTTTAGACTAGCCCAGATGGTGACAGAATACTTACATCAGTCTGGTTTTGACGTGACACACGCACCCTCGGGGACCCAAGGTCTTCAACTCTTAGATCAAGCTCAAAGCCCCTTTCAACTCATCATTCTTGATTTAATGCTCCCTGACATGGATGGGCTTGAGGTTTGTCGCAAAATTCGCACCCTACCCAGCACACTGAATTCAACCCCTGTTCTCATGCTAACCGCCAAGGGTGATCCAATGGACCGAGTTGTCGGCTTGGAGCTGGGAGCAGATGACTATATTGGCAAACCCTTTGAGCCTAGAGAATTGTTAGCCCGCATCCGCGCAGTCCTGCGCCGCCACCGTAATCCCTCTGAACAAGAAGGCGAGAGTGATAAAGAAGTCCATAAATTTGGCTCTCTAGAAATTGACAAAAATTCACGTACCGTTTCTGTATCTGGAAAAATATGTGACCTTACCTCCTATCAATTTGATTTGTTACTAGTACTTGCTGAGCGCGCAGGTCGAGTTCTGAGTCGCGACCAAATCATGGAGTCCGTTCGAGGACGAGAACTAGACGCTTTTGACAGGTCCATAGACGTGCACATTGGCAGAATTCGCCTGAGTATCGAAAGTGATATAAAAAATCCAAAACGCATCCTAACCGTAAGGGGAGTAGGATACGTATTCGCTAAACAACAAGATTGATGAATACCATTTTTAAAGCTCTGGGCAAGAAACTTTACTTTCGCCTGTGGCTCACCCTCATATTAACAATCGCAGTGCTCACCGTTTTACTGGGCTGGATCAATAGAGCGACCTATGAACCTTTGCCCCGTGAGATTACGATCCGTAACAACGAAGGCGCTGTAATTGCTCACGGCTTTATTCGTAAAAAAAATCAATTGGCCTCCGATGGCTCATCTAGTGACGATGAAACGGCGCAGTCCACGCAACCATCACAACCACCCCAGGCTCCCGAGCCGCCCGTACAACACGGTCTATATGGTCCGGGTTCTGAGTTTTTGGTTCAAACGACCGACGGTGCTTGGCTCCATATTTACCTGCCCCACAAATCTGCCCGTCCTTTTTGGTCTCGTCAAAGGTATGGTTGGCTTTGGCTACTCATATTAGTAGGCGTTAGTGTCTCTTTTGCTGCCTACCCTGTTATTCGCAGACTAACGCGCAGACTTGAGAACTTAAAAAATAGTGTCGCCAAGTGGGGAGAAGGCAATCTAAGCGCGCGTGTTCAAGTGCAGGGTCATGATGAAATAGCCTATCTTGCAGAGCAATTTAACTCCTCAGCCGATCAAATTGAGGTCCTCGTCAACTCTCATAAGTCTTTGCTCGCCAACGCCTCTCACGAACTGCGCACCCCCCTTGCACGGATTCGTATGGCACTTGAACTGATGGGTGAGTCAGCACCATCGCATTTAAAACTGGAGATGACTCGAAGCATCATTGAACTTGATCAACTCGTAGATGAAATACTAACCGCAAGTCGACTCGACGCGCCCCAATCGCATTTGGGTGAGTTGGAGATCGTAGACCTGACCGGATTGGCAAGCGAGGAGTGCTCTCACAAATACGCTGAGCTCGACCTCGGTCCTAACCCTCAAAGCTATTTAACGCTTGGAAACCCACAACTGCTTCGACGCGTCATCAGGAATTTACTGGATAACGCAGAAAAACACGCCTCATCCATTGATTTAGTTGAGTTGAACCCTTTTTCAAATGCAAGACTCAAACACGAACCCAATCCTACTCTCACCACCGTTCAAATTGGGTTGGAGTCAAATTCGCCCAATGCTTTCATAAAACTATCTGTTTTAGACCGCGGACCAGGCGTCGCTAAGGACGAACAAGCTAAGATTTTTGAGCCTTTTTACAGATCCAAACGCACTAACCAAGAAAAAATAAAAGATCAACGCGAACGCACTCTTGCATCACAAAGCTCTGGAGCTGGCCTAGGTTTGTCACTGGTTAAAACCATCTGCGAAAGACATGGTGGTTCTGTTCACTACGAAGACAGGGACGGCGGCGGGAGCGCTTTCATAGTTAGACTACCCAACCTTAAAAAAGCAAATTGACTCGCAAGGCTTTAGGATGAAGGGATATTATTTGTTCGTACCCTCTCTGTACACAGTTAACTGAAAACTACACTAAAGCGTCAAACAATTCTGTAAAGCCTCTTGTACTTGTCCAACCGTTATTCCCTTTAAACAGTTGGTATGTCCCAGCGGACAAATACGCTTAAAGCACGGCGCACAGGGCAATGACAGCCAAAGGACTTTTGCTTGTGCGCTGAGTGGGGGAGTATGCAAGGGACTTGAGGAACCAAAAATGGCGACTTGAGGAACCCGCAGTGCTGCTCCAATATGCATCAACCCAGAGTCATTGGACACAATACACTTTGCACCAGCAATCAGCGCGATCGCTTCAGATAGCAGGGTCTCACCGGCCAGGTTTTTTATTTTCCCTGTCAACTCTTGAGCTGTGTCCTCGCTGTAATTTTTGATTTGCTCAGCAACCCCCCTGTCTGCGCTGCCGCCAAGGATAACGACAGTACCACCAGTCTCGCAAACGCTACGCGCAAGCTCTGAGAAGTATTCAGTGGGCCAACGCTTGGCGGGACCGTACTCTGCGCCTGGTGCAATTACGGTGTACTCCCCGCGGATTAAATGATGCAAAGACATTGCTTTTTGTATCAAAGCCTCATCAACATGCAAGTGAGGCACATCCAGCGCACGCTCGTCAGTGGACTTTTTATTTGCTCTCACCAAAGTAGGTGCAGCATGCGGGGGGCCTAGAGCTTTATAAAAGCCCACCATCGATCCCCTGTGGTTACGGTAAGGGTTGGGTAGCGCCTTGGTTAATAACCAGCGTCTCAACTCTCCCACATAACCCACTCGCTCAGGAATTCTTGCAAACCAAGGAATCAGGGCCGTCTTAAAAGAGTTGGGGCATACCACGCACACCTCAAAATGACCCCGTAAATGCCTCGCAGTCTGAAGGCGTTTATTGAGCTCTAGTTTTTTGCGCTCAAAACTCCACTCCACCACGTGCTCTACACCTTGCATAGCCCTAAAAACGGGTGCGATATGGGGGAGTGCAGCAACGCTGACCTCAAATCCACTTTGTGCCCAATCATTGACCAAAGGCTCTGTCATCACTGCATCCCCAATCCACTGAGGGGCAATGATCAATACCCTTTTAGTGATGCTTGCCAAGTTGCTCAGTCTCACCGAGTTTTAATTTGTACTCGGTGCCACAGTAAGGGCACTTTGCTTCGCCGGTTTTAGCAACATCTAAGTAAACTTTGGGATGAGAGTTCCAAAGCTTCATATCCGCTTTGGGGTTGGGGCAGTAAACACCACCATGTCCATTTAAATCACCAGACTCAACAACAATAGCTTTGCTCATTTATCGATCCTTAGACTAATGTCAGCCAATGTGAGTATTTATCGTTGCGTCCATTCACGATATCAAAGAATGCGGCTTGAATTTTCTGAGTCAATGGACCACGTTTTCCAGCCCCAATTGCGACTCTGTCTAATTCTCTGATAGGGGTTACCTCTGCAGCGGTGCCCGTGAAGAACGCCTCATCAGCAATGTACATCTCATCACGGGTAATCCTCTTTTGAACAACCTCAATTCCAAGATCTGCAGCGATGTGTAGGATCGTATTGCGCGTAATGCCGTTTAACGCACCAGCCGATAAGTCAGGTGTGTAAATTACGCCGCCTTTGATCACAAAGACGTTCTCGCCCGCTCCCTCAGACACGAAACCAGATGTGTCTAATAGCAACGCCTCGTCGTATCCGTCGTCCGTTACCTCCATATTGGCCAAAATTGAGTTGGTGTAGTTGCTCACCGCTTTGGCCTGAGTCATGGTGATGTTGACATGGTGACGTGTGTAACTAGAGGTCTTCACTCTAATACCCATCTCCATTCCCTCCTCACCCAAGTAAGCGCCCCATGCCCAAGCGGCAACCATCAGATGGATTGTGTTTCCTTTGGGGGAGACGCCCAGCTTTTGGGACCCAATCCAAGATAGGGGTCTTATATAACCACTCTCTAGTTTGTTCTCACGAATGACCTGTTTATTCGCCTCATTCACCGCATCTTTGGTGAACGGGATATTCATTCGAAGAATCTTTGCACTGTTAAATAAGCGGTCCGTATGATCTTGCAATCTAAAAATTGCAGTCCCCTTAGACGTCGGGTAAGCGCGTATTCCTTCAAATACTCCGCACCCGTAATGAAGGGTGTGGGTCAATACATGGATCTTTGCATCTCTCCAGTCCACCAATTGGCCATCCATCCAGATTTTGCCGTCTCGGTCTGCCATTGATGGGGGCATTGGATTCATTATTATTTCCTTTCGGGCGTGTCGCCCAACTGTAAGTTAAACATTTCAAATATAGCCAATCATTTTACCGTTCTTCTTGCTGGTCTAGATCGGCACAAATGATCAAGCGCCAACAAGAGCCTAGTCCTGCAACGGCCTGGTCAACTCAAAAGCGCTCAATTTGCCGTTTTCAAAGGTACACAGAACACTTGACTCAGACTCGTCACGCCAAACAAAGACCTCCCGGATTACGCCCTTATTCTGCGCCTCGTTTGGGACGGGCTGCATCTCCCCCAAACTCTTGGTGAGCGCAATAACATGCAGCAAACTCTGACCCTTTTTGAGCTTCGCATTCAGCATCACAGCACTTGGGACGTACCCAATAGGGCGAGCAGCGGCCTTCTTAAATACCTGCAGCATCCTTGAGTAATGAAGGAGTGCCCAGGTCACAGCCCCTGAGACTAAAAACGCCACGCCCATCCATGCGTAGGACTGATAGGCAAAAACAAGCAGCGCAAGGGCAAGAGCGGGATATAGGTATTTCTCGCGACCAAGAATAAGGGATTGCAACACGGGACCTTTATTTGTATTTATAGTGGTATTTGAGCGCATGCGGAGATAGCGGAGGGAAAGCACAATTGTATTTTCAATTCAAGTGCTTCGTTAACCCGCCTCTCGCACCCAGTTAATAGCCTCGTCCACCCGCTCGACCGCGTGAACGGTTAAGCCCTCAATGGGTTTTTTGGGAGCGTTTGCTTTGGGTATGAGTGCCACCGTGAATCCAAGTTTTGCTGCCTCCTTTAGCCTTTCCTGCCCCCTCGGAGCGGGGCGCACCTCGCCGGCTAAGCCAATCTCACCAAAAGCAATAAATCCTTTTGGCAAGGGTCTCCCCCTTAGACTACTTTGAATGGCCAATAAAACAGCAAGATCCGCTGCGGGCTCAGAAATCCTCACGCCGCCCACGGCATTCACAAATACATCTTGGTCCATACATGCCACTCCAGCATGTCTATGCAAAACCGCAAGCAACATAGCCAAGCGGTCTCTGTCGAGTCCAACGCTTAGGCGTCTTGGACTAGGACCAGAGTGATCCACCAATGCTTGTATCTCGACCAGTAGCGGCCTAGAGCCCTCTAACGTCACCATCACACAACTGCCAGCTACAGGCTCAGCGTGTTGACTTAAAAATATCGCACTCGGATTGCTGACGCCCTTTAATCCGCGCTCCGTCATCGCAAAGACACCAATTTCATTGACCGCACCGAATCTATTTTTAATGGCACGAACCAACCTAAAGCTGGAGTGCGTTTCCCCCTCAAAATATAAAACTGTGTCCACCATGTGCTCCAACACCCTTGGACCTGCCAATGCGCCCTCTTTGGTTACGTGTCCCACCAACACAATGGATATTCCACTGGTTTTCGCGAGCCGCGTGAGATGAGCAGCACACTCTCTGACCTGAGAAACAGAGCCCGGCGCGCTACTGAGCTGTTCAGAATATACGGTCTGAATGGAGTCAATGACAGCGATGCGCGGTGCACGCGCCTCTAGGGTTGCGATGATTTTTTCCAACTGCGTTTCTGCCAAAACGCTCACCCCACTTTGGTCTAAACCCAGACGACGTGCACGCATAGCAACCTGGGAGCCTGACTCCTCGCCCGTCACATAAAGCGTATTGCCAGATCCTCTTTGAATGGCATCCATCGCCTGCAAGAGTAGGGTTGATTTACCAATTCCTGGATCTCCACCAATGAGCACTACCCCAGCTTCCACGATACCCCCGCCTAGCACTCGGTCAAGCTCCTCAATGCCCGTTGGCGTTCTGTCCACATCCTGCGCTTCAATATCGCTTAAGGCCGTGACAGCGCTTGCGGGCGCTAAATTCCTTGCGTTGCTGTATCTGTTTTTGCTTTGAGCGGCACTCTCTTCGATGCCCTCTATCAAGGTATTCCACTCTTCACAGTGCGGGCATTTGCCCAGCCACTTTGCACTCGTGCCGCCGCAGGCGGTACAGGTATAAATTGTTTTTTCTTTTGCCATGCCCAATCATAAACGCCAATTGGCTCAATTGCTAACTGCATGACTAGAGCAACTAAAAATTATGAGCCCTCAGTCCCGTCAACGCGTTTTACTTTGTCAATTTGCAGCGCTGCTATGTTCACATCACCTATTGAACGGTGTACCATGCCAACATGCCAATTTCAAGATCAGCTGGAGTCACCCTTTGAATTCACCGTCTACACACGATCAATTCAGCTTACTGAGCGAGCGTCGATTTTGGCCTTTTTTCAGCGCGCAATTTTTGGGGGCTTTCAACGATAATTTGTTTAAATTTGCCGTCACCCTCTTAATGACTTATCAGTGGCGCGTGAGTTGGCTACCCCCCGCGCTTGCGGGGCTGATCATTGGCGCTGTTTTTATTTCGCCTTTTGTACTTTTCTCGGCTCTTAGTGGACAACTTGCTGACTACTTTGACAAAGCCAGAATTCTTCAATGCGTAAAGGCTTTGGAGGTGGGCATTATGGGCCTGGCATCTCTGGGGTTTTACGTCCATTCGCCACTGCTGCTGCTTGTGTGTATATTCTTCATGGGCGTGCATTCAACGCTTTTTGGACCCGCCAAATATGCATACCTTCCAGAACGATTCAATGCCTTAGAACTGCTTGGCGCAAATGCACTCGTTGAGGCGGGAACATTCTTGGCTATCCTACTTGGAAACCTGCTTGGCGGTATCTTAATCACTGCGGACTCAGCTGCACAATCTGCGCATACGCAGGTTTCATGGGTTTGCATTGGTCTTGCTCTAACCGGACTGGCTTTTAGCTGGTTTATTCCCAAATTAGATGCACACGACTTGTCAGTCCAACCACTCAGCTCTGGCAGTGCCTTGCAAACACTCAAGGCTTTGATTCAAAATTGGAGTCCCCTCGCACAAACGCTCCAAAGCCTGAGAGTGGCGAACGAATTACCTGGCATGCATGCAGCCTTGTTTGGGATCAGTTGGATGTGGTTTTATGGGGCTGTCTTTTTAAGTATTTTTCCAAGTTTCTCTAAAGACTTGCTTAACGGCAGCCCAGGGGTTGCCTCACTCCTACTCTTTGTTTTCTCCCTTGGGATCGGAGCAGGAGCGCTTTTATGTACATCCCTTAAGCACCCTGATTATGAGCTAGGGCTGGTTTTCTTGGGCCTATTGGGCATGAGTCTTTTCACGCTCGATCTAGCCTACAGCGTGAACGTGCAAGCCTACGGGGGCTCTTTACTCGAGCTGCGGGACCCAAGCCTTTTTATTAGACCCCCCGACTCAGCTATTTTGTCGATTGACGGATTTCTAACCAAGAAAGGTAGCTTTCACATCCTAATCGATCTTGCTTTGCTCTCGGCTTTCACTGGTATTTTTAGCGTGCCCTTGTACACCTTCATTCAATCCTATAGCCCACCTGAGAGTTGTGCAAAAACGATCGCTGCAAATAATATTTTGAATGCACTGTTCATGGTATCAAGTGCGGTTATTGTTGGATTCTTATTATTCATGGGCCTGACTATTACGCAAGTGTTCTTGGCACTTTCAATTTCCAACTTATTCGCGCTCTTGTATTTAGCCGTGCAGTTGCCAGAATTACAAACCCACTTTGTTTGCTCCGTTAGAGACTGGATAAGAGACTTCAAAAATCCCTTTTAACTCTAGCGTTTGTTCACTTTTTTATGACTATTGTCCCTTTTGTAGCATTTCTTCTTTTGTAGCATTGTTTTTTGGGGTGTAATCAAGTCATAATTGTGCATTCTCAATGTGAAATTCAAGGCATATATGGCATCTGTAAATAAAGTTATTTTGGTTGGCAACTGTGGTCGTGATCCAGAAATTCGATATCTTCCCTCTGGACAGGCAGTTGCAAACATTAGTATCGCAACCTCTTCAAAACGCAAAGACAAAGCAAGTGGTGAATATATCGATGATACACAGTGGCACCGTGTTACTTTTTACGATCGCCTCGCTGAGATTGCCGGCGAATATGTGAAAAAGGGTCGTCCGCTTTATGTTGAAGGAAGGCTGAAATACGGCAAATACACTGACAAGGACGGCATTGAGAAAAATACTGTCGACATTATTGCCACCGAGTTACAACTCCTAGGGGGTCGCGAAGGCGGCTCAGGCGCGTCTCACTCCGGAGCTGAGGAGGGTGCATCCGCACGTCCTACCCCTAGTGCAAACACCCAACGCGCAGAATCTAGCTCAAAGCCTGCCGCAAAAACAGGGTTCGATGACATGGATGATGATATTCCGTTCTAAAAACAGAACTAATTTTCATCAGTTTTTAAGACAAAGTCCCTCTCTAAGCAGAGGGACTTTGCATTGTGGGGTCCTATTTAGATTCTATTGGCGGTTTTAGTCATCACACCTAAAAAACATGGGCATCACCCCGGTTTTAAACTTAAGAGGCAGCTCAGCTATATCTTTTTTCTCTACAACGACTCCATTCGTCAAAATAAGAATACCGTTTTCAACAAAAGAATTGATTTTGAGCGTCCCCGCCAAATAGTCTGCGGTGTAAAAAACTGTTACCGATTTTTTGCCTCTCTCCTCAACGTCCACGCCTGAGAGCATTAAAGAGGTGGTCTGCGCATCTACTTTAGACTGAACAATGGAGTTGATGGTCTGCGTTCGTTCAATCCTACCTTTGGCATCATAAAAAGTAAAATGAAGATGATGCTCCACGATGCGAGCTCTAAATCCCCCCTGGTAATTCGGGTCAGTGCAGTTCTCGTTTGAAACCTCAACCCAGCGACCCACAAAATCGCTCAGCTCGGTTTCCTCAGCCACCTCTTGCTTTGTCCGGCCTTCTAATTCAGCATTAGGCTTCGGCTCTACAAGGTCATCACGAATCTCTTTTGCCCATGAAACTCCCCCACAAGTCAACACAGACATCAAAAAAAGAGTACCCCATATTTTCCACATATTTCAATCTCTTCCTCGATATCAATTGGCACCGTCTTCAATCATCGTGCTCATATAAGCGCTGATTGATTCACCAGGTTCTAAAACAGTAACGCCGTAAGCATGCTGCGCATTTGGAGTCGAGGCCATCAACTTAAGCGCGTTATTAACATGACTGACCGGCTCAACTGCTATCGAATCAATGCCAGGATGGGTGTACACCACCAAACGGTGCAAGTTGGATTTCACGGTTATCGAGAATTCTTGATCTGATATTTTCGCAAAACCCGTCCATCCCTCAAAACAGTGGTCTATCGTTAACCCATCGCAAGCGCGGTTCAACCCAGTCGAAGCAGTGGAGTGTGTGGGTAATTTATCCTCCCCCATTTCCCATCGCGATGTAGCATCAAATTCAATGCGGGTATTCTTTCTCTTGATGAAATAAGGATGCCACCCTAGTCCAACTGGTGTTGGCTTACTGTCTTGATTGGTGATAGAGAGCGTTTGGTGCAGTTCACACCCCTTTAACTGTATGGCTTGAGAAGCATCAAAGTCAAAAGGCCAGCCACCATCAGCACGGTGTTCATAGGACAACAATGTGAAGTGATCACTTTGCTCCAACACATTCCAAGGCCGCTGCCAACCCACGCCGTGAATAGCGTGGGGCTCATCCGCGTTATTGCGGATTAACGGATGATCAGTACCCATCCACTGCAAAGTAGCATGACCAATTCGGTTGGAGAAGGGTACAAGTGCAAAACTGCCCGATTGACGAGCAGTGCTAATTTTTTGTGGGTCAACTGATCTTAAGACTGAGCGACCATTTTTTTCTAAGCTGATGATTGAGCCACCAAGATCAGCACGCACCACGCACCGAAGGTGCTCGTTTTTGAGTTCAATACTTTGATGCCCTAGTTGCTCATGCTGCCCATACTGCATATGTTCACCTGATTTAAAAGCCTATATAACACCACAGTATGAGCTTTTCGGGGCGTGTTGTCTAGCCCACATATCAAGGGATTTATGTACTATAAATGAACATCAATAAAGGGGGCAATGGGTAAAGGGGTGAGAGACTATGTGGGGCTGATTCGTCCCCGATCAGCCTGGGCTAAGAATGAAGCGCGTGTTTAAAGGGCTTCCTTGCCCGTCTCACCCGTTCTAATGCGAACGGCTTGCTCCAAGTCAGTGATAAATATCTTACCGTCACCGATTTTTCCAGTCCTCGCAGAAGACTCAATTGCCTCGATTGCGCTGTCCAACATTTCTGCCTTAACAGCGGCCTCAATTTTTACCTTGGGCAGGAAATCGACAACGTACTCAGCGCCACGGTAAAGCTCAGTGTGCCCTTTTTGGCGCCCAAAACCTTTAACCTCTGTAACCGTAATTCCTTGCACCCCTATGGCCGATAAAGCCTCCCTGACTTCATCGAGTTTGAAAGGTTTAACAATCGCTGTAATGAGTTTCATAGAAATTCCCGAGTTAATGTAGTACTGGAAGTAATGTGTATTTAGAAGTTTTTCTTTGCACCGAAGACAACCGCATTGCCCGCTATATTGGTTGTCCCAGAGCCTGGCAAAGTATCATTGGTTCGCGCCCCGCGCTTGACCCAGTCGGTGCCAATCACTGTTGCACTCACGACAATCCCATCAAAGTCTTGATTTAAAGACATCGAGAAATCGTTATAGTCCCTAACCCCTTGGGTAACCACTGCGGCGTTTGTTGCCCTTATGCTTTGGTTTCCGTAATGAACAATACTGGATAAACCATCACCGAAATCAAAGCTGTAACTCAGATCAACATAAACACTGTTTTTTGAGCCAACATAGCCAAACAGGTTCGTCAAGGAGTCCGATAGTTTCATGACAAAGGCCCCCGCACTGAGCGAGCCGTAGAGTTCAGTTGTATTGGCGTTCGAGAAATTGCCGCTGACACCGTTGTAGCTATTGGTGACGCCACCCAAACTGTTGCTGGGGTAAAAATACTGGAGCACACCCACATCGTATCCAAGAAGTTCTGTGAATGCGTTTTTATAGCCAGCGTAAAAATCCATCTCCAATGGGCCTCTCGCTGTTTGATGAGAGACAGTGGAGGAATCGGCCGTGTCTTTGATCCACTGTATGGTTGAATTCCAGTTTCCAGCATAGAACCCACTCTTATCAGCGTAATCTACGCCGACTTGAAAAGCTGGCTTACGACCTGACTGTGATATGCCGCGGTATCTATAGTCTGAGACCACGCCCACACTATAAGTTATTGAAGATTCTGGTTCTGCAGTTGTTGTTTGCGCGAGACCAGAAATGCTCGTCAAAGAGGCTGTCACACACGCTGCTGAGAGGGCTATTTTTTTAAATTTCACGAGTATCCCCGGATGTTTCAATTCTTGACTTACCACGCTGACCAAACCAATATTTGGTAATCAACCCATTTTCTCACGTTTTTTTCAAGGCCTACAATCTCGTCGCATCTTTGATTCTCTACCAGTGAGCTAGACAAGTCTTTAGGTTCGCCGTCTAACCTTTGGTTTGTAGGCAACCAGACATTTAGGGCTCATTTTATAGGTTCGGTGCGAGCATTCGTTGCAATTCTTTTTCGGCAATGCCCTGTCTTGCAGCCAAATCACTCACCTGATCCGCTCCTATTCGACCCACATTGAAATACTTGGCCTGGGGATGCGCAATATAAAAACCGCAAACGCTTGCAGCAGGGTTCATTGCCAAACTCTCGGTCAAGGACATACCAATATCCTCGCACTGCAAAGCTTCAAAGAGATCTCGCTTCACGCTGTGGTCTGGACACGCAGGATACCCCGGAGCCGGTCTGATACCAATATATTTTTCCGCAATTAAATCCTGCGTACTTAACGCCTCATCTGGGCTGTAGTTCCACAAATCCGTTCTCACCCTGGCGTGCATGCACTCTGCCAACGCCTCTGCTAAACGGTCCGCCAAGGCTTTGAACATAATTGCACTGTAGTCATCATGATCGTCCGTGAAAAATTTATCCCGTGCTTCTACGCCAATTCCCGCAGTCACCGCAAACACGCCCACATAATCATTAACGCCCTTGGGTCCTACAAAATCCGATAAACACCTGTTGGGCCGGTCTTTGGGTTTTTGCGTTTGCTGTCTCAATCCGTGCCATTTAAACAAGGGCTCTACACGCTCCTCGTTTTGCCACACCACAATATCATCTCCCTCTTGATTGGCAGGGTACAAACCAACCACGGCCTGCGCGGTTAACCAGCGTCCATCAATCAATCGCGTCAACATCCGCCTTGCGTCACTCATCAACCTCACCGCTTCTGCGCCTACTATCTCGTCTTTCAAAATAGCGGGATAGGGACCTGCTAGGTCCCAGGTCTGAAAGAAAGGACCCCAGTCAATGTACTGTTCTAGCTCAGAGAGATTGAAGTTTTTAAATACCCGTCGACCCGTGAATTTGGGCTTAACGGGGACGTAATTTGCAAAGTCCACCGCTGCTTTGTTAGCCCTTGCCTGCTCCAGTGTGATAAGCGGGGTTTGTTTTTTATTGGCGTGCTGCTCTCTAACGCGTGCGTAGTCTAAATTAAGCTCGTCTATGTAAGCACTGGCTTGATCAGACAAAAGCCCCTGCGCCACACCAACGCTTCTGGAGGCATCGGGCACATAAACGACTGGGCCTTCGTAATGCGGCGCAATCTTAACGGCAGTGTGAACACGACTCGTAGTTGCACCGCCTATCATCAGGGGAATTTTTCTGATGCGGAAATAATCGTCCTTTTGCATTTCACTGGCGACATACTGCATCTCCTCCAAGCTCGGCGTAATCAAGCCGGAGAGTCCAATAATATCGGCACCCTCAACCTTTGCCTGCGCAAGTATTTCATGGCAAGGCACCATCACGCCCATATTGACAACATCAAAGTTGTTGCACTGCAAAACGACTGTCACAATGTTTTTGCCGATATCGTGAACATCACCTTTAACGGTTGCAATCACAATTTTTCCCTTGCTCTTGACCTCCTCACCCGCCGCCTGCTGACGCAGTTTTTCTTCCTCGATATAAGGAATCAAGTGCGCAACCGCTTGTTTCATGACCCTTGCCGATTTAACAACTTGAGGCAAGAACATCTTACCCTGGCCAAAGAGATCGCCAACGATATTCATCCCGTCCATGAGAGGGCCTTCAATCACATGGAGCGGGCGGCCTCCTTTGGCTAATATTTCTTGATAAACCTCCTCCGTATCCTCAGCAATGAATTCCGTAATCCCGTGCACAAGAGCGTGTGACAGGCGCTGCGCAACCCCAACGGGTGCCTCAGGCGTGCCCCGCCAACTGTTTTTCTCACCCGCGTCCTTGGCTTGCCCCTTGGCCTGCTCAGCAATCTCGATGAGTCTTTCCGCGGAGTCATCGCGTCGGTTCAACACAACATCCTCAACACGCTCCCTAAGTGTGGGTTCTAAATCATCATAGACCCCAACCATACCGGCGTTGACGATTCCCATATCCATACCCGCTTTAATGGCGTGATACAAAAATACGGTATGAATCGCTTCGCGTACTGGATCGTTTCCTCTAAAAGAAAAACTCACATTGGAGACGCCGCCAGATACTTTTGCACCGGGCAAGTTTTCTTTGATCCAGCGCGTTGCGTTGATGAAATCTACTGCATAGTTGTTATGTTCTTCAATCCCTGTGGCGACAGCAAAAATATTGGGGTCGAAAATAATATCTTCCGCCGGAAACCCAACCGTATCCACCAACAAGGTGTATGCACGTTGACAGATCTCAATTTTTCTTTGATATGTATCTGCTTGCCCCTTTTCATCAAAAGCCATCACAACGGTTGCTGCACCGTAGCGTCTGATTAATTTAGCTTGACGAATAAACTCTTGTTCACCCTCTTTCATACTGATGGAGTTCACAATCCCTTTGCCCTGAAGGCAACGCAGTCCAGCCTCGATCACTGACCACTTGGAGCTGTCCACCATGATTGGAACTCTTGCGATATCGGGCTCGGAGGCCAATAGGTTCAAGAACTTAACCATGGCCGCTTGACTGTCCAACATGGCCTCGTCCATGTTGATATCAATGATCTGTGCACCGTTTTCAACTTGTTGGCGAGCAACAGCAAGCGCTTGCTCGTACTCTTCGTTCAGAATCATCCTCGCAAATGCTTTAGAGCCTGTC
>CAJAYT010000159.1 GCA_903949285.1 uncultured Burkholderiales bacterium | reverse complement strand
GTTCCAAATCGCTTTGAGATTTCAATTTCTCAGTGACAGCACCTGCAGGTAGTTAGTTCGGCCAATCCAGCCGATATTGTCCTAATCGACGCTGTCGGCTGACCAGTTGTTCATAGGCTTGAAACGGGCCCTCGTACAGGGGATCACCACGGTTTGAGGCCTTGACCTTGAAGACATCCATCGGTTTATCACTGGCCAGTCCAGCGTGCCTCATAAGAAATTCAGCAGACTCGGCTTGATGCCGATGCTCCCAAAGAACTGAAAATAATCTGGACTGAGCCTCCGTCAATCTGATGGTGCGTATTCCAGCACACTTGGGCGCGAATGCGAGTTAGAGGCTTAGCCAAACGATAGATCAGACTTACATCAACGAACTGTACCGACTCAACTTCAAATCCGTTCACCGCAATTGAACCCAAATCCACAACTACAGCACTTAGCCCACGTGCAACGACTGTGCGTGGAGCTTGATTCCCAGCGCAGCCGTGACTTTCAAGATGGTGGCAAAACTGGGGTTGCCTTCCCCTGACAACGCCTTGTAGAGGCTTTCCCTGCCCAGGCCCGTATCGCGCGCGAGTTGCGACATGCCCTTTGCTCGGGCAATGGTGCCCAGTGCCTTGGCAATAAAGGCCGCATCATCCCCCGCCTCTTGCAGGCATGCCTCCAGATAAAGCGCCATGTCCTCTTCGGTTTTCAGGTGTTCTGCGCTATCCCATTTGCGTAGCTTGAGAGCAGTCATCTCTTACTCCTTCAATTGACGCGCTAGCTCCTGCGCGGTTTTAATGTCTTTGGCCTGACTCGACTTGTCTCCCCCGGCCAGAAGGATGACGATTTCCAAACCTCGTAGCGTGAAATACACCCGAAAGCCTGGACCGTGATGAATCCGCATCTAGGAAACGCCTTCACCCACAGATTTATGGTCTCCGAAATTTCCTTCTTCCGCCCGATCAATACGCGCTTGGATCCGACGGGCTGCTTGTTTGTCTCGCAAGGAGTCAAACCACCCATCAAAAATTTCGGTCGTATAAATCGTCTTCATGGAACATTGTATCAATTGGGATACAGAGCTGTCAATCCCATCCAAATGACAAAACTCGACCTACCGTCCTTGTATTAAAGAAATCTTGAATTTGCTGGTGCACATTCAAGGGCTCCTACAAAAACCTTTCCTCACGAACCGCACCCCACACAGTGCACCCCGTCCCTCTCATGGAGCGATGTTTCTAGACCCTCAACCGACGGGAGAACATCCATGACCAAGCTTCGTTGCGACCACTGTGACGCTCGTTTCATCCCTGCCCTGAAGGTTCCAAACCAAGCGTATTGCTCGAAGTCCAATTGCCAGAAAAAGCTTCGTCGGCAAATGGCACAAAAGCAAGCTTCAATCCGCCCCAGACTACCGAGACAAGCAGTCCCGTGCGCATAAGGCCGCACTCAACTCGGAGATATTCCTTGTCATGAATAGATCATCGAGCGCCAAGAGATCAACCGTCAAGTACTTCTTCGTTAACTTTTATTGCTCCTCTAACGTTGACAAACTTTGCTGCTCAAATTCGTGATCAACTTCCAAATACAAGACCTTAAAACTGTTAGAACACATTGATAAGCCACCGCCTTTGGAACATAACTCTTGCTCGAACCTGGCTTACCAATGATTAACCCGTAGAAGGCGTGACCAACATAGTTAGGGTGAGTTTACGCAACGCTTATGTTCTTCTAGCCACCCAGGCTTTTATTTAATAGGCCCCGTTGGTTTTGAATGCTGGTTTGAAGGCGTTGATTTCATGTGCTTGCAGACCAACCTCAGGGGTAATTGCAATTTCTTTCCATAGCCTTAAAGCACCAAAGACCTCACCAACAATCGATTGGGCTTGTGACTGTGACAATTCAAATTGTGATGCGTATTGGAGTAACTGATCAATCGATGCTATTGGACCACTGTCCTCGCTTAGCCATGTTTTTGATTCAGGATCTTTATCTGGAAAAGGATTTAAATCAAAGGCTGGTGCCAGTCGCCATTGGTTATTACCGCTATATAAGAAGCCAATGTTTTGTAGATGATCATCTACGTTCGTGATCAGAAGATTGAAAACAAGTCGTCGCCACAATTGCCTGCTATCTTGGACAAAATTCTCGCACTTGGAGCGCATCACATCGATGATCTCTGTGTAAGAATGCTCGTCCTCACGGTTGGCCTGTAAAAACGTGGATCCTGAGATGTAAGGAATTCGATTTTGTACAGGCGTGCGGTCAAAACGGCGAATCATAGCGACTGGCTGCTCTTTGACCATCACGATGCGGGCGGGCGCACTATCGATACCCGCCAGTTTTGCGAGTCTCAGCGCTAAAACTTCGCCCCGAGTTACTGCTCGTTCATCGTTTACGCTTGGAAATTTCCCAATAGATAAAGCACCGTCTACATCAAGGATGGTGCATTTTGGTCGCATCCCACCTAAGGAGGTCCCTTTGCCTTGAAGGTAAGTTAAGTCCTCTGTTGTTTCTTTACTTAATTCAACCGCACGGGAGGCCAACAAGATTTTCTCTAGTTCAAAAAATGCAGGTGTTGAACGTGAACTGGGATCCCCACTTCCCATATAGTTACCTTTTTCGTCCCTCAATCTAAGAGCCCCAATCCTGCTGAAATCGTCTACTGCACCAAGGTAATCCAAATGCGTCAACTGCCTCAAAGATTTGTCCTGGGCACGGGCTTTCGCATGTTTGCGTGCAATTACTCGTCGTCCCCATGCATCTGGTTCGGTATCAGCCATAGCCATAAAAAAACAGCTGTCTTTATTCGTCGATGCCTTTCGAAGTTGGTAGCCCATCTGTCGATTCAAGTCAGGGGAAACATCAAAGTACTGAGTGTCCAAAAGCCACTCTTCGCTGTAAGCAAATTGTGAATATTCCCGTTGCCCGTCTTTTACAAAAATGAGTTTTCCTAGTTTTTTCTCTGAACTGCCCATCAATACGTCTAGTTGAGTACGGATGGGGGTCCTTTTGACAGTCGTTTGGGTGACCATCAAAATGCTCCCGACTCATCAGTCTTTCGGGACTTGCGAACACGCTTTGGCAAGTGCTCATCCATCAACATCAAACCTATGGTGTCTTGAGGGGTGTCTAGTAACTTGTCTAACTTATCTAGCTCACCAAAAACCTGCAATGCCCTTGCGAAATGAACAAGGGCGGTGCCTGGGTTACCTGCCTCCATTCGCCTCACGGTATGGGCGGTTGTACCGATCCGCTCGGCCAACTCTTGCTGCGTTAGGTGTCTGCGCCGTCGTGCTAGCGACGCCGCCTGACCTAATCTAATCAAGCTACGAATAACAGGAAGGGGGGGGGCAGAGGAAATTTTCATTTAATATTTACTATATAGTACTTTAAATAACTTAAATTATAATATATATACTTTAATTTAAAAAATATTTAATATGAACAGATTGTTTTTATGCGCCTGTGCCACCCAGGTTGAGTTTTACTGGCCGAGATTTACGCTAACTGTGCTGGACGATGCCGCCATCTTGGCATTTGCCTTTTCTAAATCACTTGCAAAATGCCAAAATGCTTGATACAATTAGGACAATATGACCCCAAAAGAATTCAATTACACCCTAAGCGAACTCGGCTTATCCCAAGTAGATACTGCACGCCTTTTATCCGTTGACGCCCGAACTGTCCGACGTTGGGTAGCCAACCCCAAGGAAATAACAGGCCCTGCTGAGCAAGCACTTCGAGCATGGCGTTTGTTAAATCACCTTGGGTTGCCTTGGTCTCCGGATTCCACTGACCTCGCGGAAACAGACCCAGAGCTAATTGCGGCCCATCGAGCTCACGCCATTGATCTAACTAACCTGCTGTTAAAAGTCCAAAAGCGTGGAGGCCCAAGTGGCGCTTGGACTGTCGATCTCGAAAGGAGAAAAGCCACGTTGGGTCCATTTGTAGTTTCGTTTTACAGAACAGCGACTGATAGCTTTTCACCTCAGTCCTACAAACGTACAGATGACACCCCAACAGACTTGGAAAGAGATTGGCCTTTCATCGAGGACGCCTTTGCTTGTATTGCTACAGCTCTGAGGACGCAATAATGATATCTGCACCTTCTGTATTTATTTCTTACTCTCATGACAGCCAAGCTCACAAGTTATGGGTCATGGAGTTAGCCGTTAGATTACGAAAAGATGGTGTTGATGCCATTTTTGATCAATGGGAGCTAGGCCCAGGTGCTGACTTACCTCTTTTCATGGAGAAGGCAATTGCCAAGTCTTCCAGAGTCATCATGGTCTGTAGCGACAACTACGTCGAGAAAGCAAATCTTGGGTCTGGTGGAGTAGGTTATGAAAAAATGATCGTGACAGCCGATCTCTTAAAAGACTCAAATTCAAATCTAATCATACCGATTCTTAAAGATACCAAACTGACACCCAACTTTCTTCGTAGTAAATACTATATTGATTTCACTGATACAAGCGAATTCGAAATCGGCTATGATCAATTACTAAGAGAGTTACTTGGCTCACCTATTTTCGTTAAGCCTCCTCTTGGCAATGCTCCAAATTTTTCTGAGGCTATTGCAGCTAAACCAACTCTTCTCGATCCTCTGAGCCAGTTACTTAAGGCGGCATCTTCTATCTACGAACATTCGGACAAACTTGGTTATTTGGAAACTGCGACTTTACAAAGAGTAATGGGGACTACTAAGTTGTTCTTCGATTACGCACTTGATCTTGCACATCAGGGTGATCTGATTCACTTTTCTGGCAGCAAAGAACATATAAAGATCTTACCTAGTGGTCGCGCTGAAATGATCAAACTCGCAAATTAACTTGTTTAGTTCAAACTGTTTAATGGTTGCCGTTAGTGGCGTATGCAGTGCCTAACAACAAGTTTTCGAGAATTTTATTTGTTGGCTTAGAAGTCAGACTCAAATTGAATCAAACCAATGTGCAAATTCCTCAGAACCATTTGGATTTAGCCTACCTGCCGACTTTCATCCTGGCTTTAAGCATTTGATATGGCTCAATAAAGTTATTCATGAAATCACTCAATCTAACGATGAGTTTATAAAACATTTTGAGAGAACCTATGCTGGATTCCCTCAAGTACCAATGTGGATGATGACCGAAGTCATTAGCCTTGGAGGGCTTTCGCACCTTTATGTAGGTTTAAAAAATG
>CAJAYT010000158.1 GCA_903949285.1 uncultured Burkholderiales bacterium | reverse complement strand
GTAGGAGCCTTTTTACAATACAACGACAACACCGTAGAGCGAAGATTGTTCTACCAAGCCTTGAAGGCGGTGCTTGATGTGTATCTTGATGAAGATCTAGAACTCGGGGACTATGACCATAGCTTTCGCAGGATGTTCGGCGACCCCCGGATGGATGCGGCCATAGGGTCGGTCAGGGGAACAGTTCGATTTTATGGATTAACTCCAACAAATATAAAACTAGAGGGACTCGATCGGCACCACCGCTTGATCGATAGCTATAGAAAATTGCATGTAGCGCGGACTAGTTGGCTAACCAAAGCAGGAGATTCAGTAGTGAAATAATCTACCAAAACTGAACCTAACTTCGCGTTACTTTTATATTTGATAGTTAAAATGTCAAGCCGTGAGTCCTTAGAGATAGGCATAACGTGCTTTGCTAGGAGAATCAAAAAAAATGATTTGCGGGTCCAAAATTCGTTCAATAGGCAAATGCAAAAAACATGGGCTTTTAAATGGACGTTGCCGCGCGATGAGCGGATTTTCTCCAAAAAGGGCGAATGAATGGAATGATCAAAATTACTTTTTTCACGAAGATTTAGAGCAAAAAAAGATTGTGCACAGCAATCAGATTAAATTATTTAACACCCTATTGAGTACTTTAGAGCCATCTGCTTCAAAAAAAGAAGCAAAATTGATATCACTGATTAAAAGACTAGTTCTACAAAAATGATTACTAAGCATGAAAGAACCATGTTTGAGCAATCACCCCTTATTAATCTCTTAGCCGCACAATGAAATCAGACGATCTTCACCTAATTACTAAATGGTGAACCGAAAGCATACAGGTGTTTTTTTCTAAGTCGAAGTTGTATTCGGAATTAGTATGTAGACAAACAAAACGATTTGAATTAAATTGATCAGTACGCTAAGCTTATGGAGAAAATCAAATTTCTTGATCTTTCCTGCGTCCTTTGCAGCGTTAATTCCAGGCGTCAGATAAGTGGTTAAGACTACAAAAAATGTGCCACAAACGACAGTTATTATCATCGTTTGAACTTCTGTTGCCAAAAATGAGGCTCCAAAAGATACAAAGGCTAAATATGCATAATATTTTGGAAAAAAACTTCTAACATAAACCGCGGCCCACTCTGCAGGTAAAACCTTAAAGATGGAAGGCGCGATGAGAACTGAAAAAAATAGCATAACGCCTAAATTTGATGCAACTAGCAGTTGACTCCACATTTTTGATCCTAAGGCTTGTTAATCTGTTACGATTTTAATTGTTTACAGTTTTGATTCACCAGAGTTGCGCCTAAAGGCTTAATTTTCTCTAGGAGATTAATGTAATACGCACTGGCTGTTGTTGATCTCGCCTGTAACACCAGGTGACACTAATAGAGCAATATTTCTGGAGAGGTATTAAAAAGTGTCAGTTGAGTTTTTATTCATGGTTTGAAAGATGGACACGCTCTATATTCACTTACTTTACTAATGATGGGTATTTTAGAAATTAAATGTAAGCTGATGATCGTCTTGCTTTAAGTTCGTCTTTAAAACATCACGTTTTTTACGACTTCCCAATCTCATATTTGCTTTAGATCCGTGTCGATCTAGTACTTTTGCATTTCGATCTCTAACGGACTGAATTCCTCTGCGTTCATGCATTCTTTTTTTAGCCTCTTTTGTAGCTTGAGCTAAATCAACTATAGGTAAGGGCCAGTCTTTACCAACAGTTACACCGCAACTTTCCTGAACATCAGCCGGCATTTTCCAAGGCTCGAAAATCCAAGCATCGGGCACGCGTTGCAGAACAGGCAACCAGTGCCTTACAAACTCACCCTGTGGATCATGATCCACTGCTTGTTTGATAGGGTTATACACCCTTGTAGTGTTAATACCCGTGGTACCCGACTGCATTTGCACCTGACTCCAGTGAATACCGGGCTCGTAGTCTACAAACTGCGTGGCCAGCCAGTCACCAACTGGCTTCCAGTGAAGCCAAAGAGGATAGGCAGCGACAGATATCAACATAGCGCGCATTCTAAAGTTCAGCCACCCCGTTTGCCTAAGCATCGTGACGCAAGCATCAACCAAGGGCCAACCTGTTTGAGCAGCTATCAGTCGTTCAAAACGCTGCGATGACCACTCTTCTTCTCGAAGTCCTGTATAACCCTCGTTCATATTGCGCCATTCAATCTCAGGCTCACTCTCTAATTTTTGGATGAAGTGGCAATGCCAATGGAGTCTACTTAGAAAGTTTTGCAATCCCCTAATTTGGTAAGGGCGAGTTGCGCCGCTTTGAATCATTGCGTTTGTAGCTTGTACAACCTCACGCATGCTCAGACAACCAAGGCTTAGATAGGGGGATAGCCTTGAACAAGCCGAGGTTGCTTTTAGGGGTGAGGAAATTCCGCCCACATAGGTACCGCTGCGCTTATTTAAAAAAGAAGCGAGGATCTCAAGAGCCCGGGCTCTCCCCCCTAATTGCCTCTCAGGACATGGCTCATTGCTCATTAACCACTCATCAGCTTTGGGCCAGCGCTCACTAGGAAAGCGTAAATGTAAATTGGTTTGTAATTCGTAGTCAACGATTTGATTTTTGGTGACAAACTGAGGTGCCATCATGACAAGATCCCAATTTGCGCTCCAGTTTTTTCGAGATTGTAGACCTCGCAATACGCCGTGCTGAAGGGACTCATCCCATGCTATCGACTGAGTTTTTAGCCACTTTTTAAGTTGAACATCGCGCCTGTACGTAAGAAAATTCCCAGTCTCTTGATTGGAGTAGACGCCGCAAAATGGCAGAGACTCATAGATTTTTGAAAATACCTCAATGACTTCACCTGTCATGAGTGTAAGATTTAAATGAATAGATTTCAAATCTCTAGCTAAATCTAAGAGAGACTCTCTCAGAAATTCAAGTTGTCTTTTAGAAGTATCTAAGCCTCCCCAGTATGAGGGTTCAAGAATATAAAGACAAAGAACAGGCCCCTGAGCCAGGGCTTTAAAAAGCGCCTCATTGTCATGTACTCTTAGATCGCGCTTAAACCAGACAACTGAATAGGACATCGTTAGTTACAACGCATCAATGGTTAGGAACAATTACGAACATATACTTCTGATCTCGCGGAGCAACTAGTTGGACGAAATTTTTTGGAATTTTTAATCACTCGGGTTTTCATTATTTTTTAATTCAATCCATAGACTCTTTTGTAAGAGTGAGCAGCTACCCCGTTTTTCAAAGCCTCACGAATAGGAATGGCCACTAAATTCACGCTCGTAGAAAGAAGAATTTTTTCTACTGGGCTGGGTATGGGTTTTTGTATGAGTTCAACAGCCCAATCGGGTAGGTTTGCAAATCCCGCTCGCGTAATCAGCATCGTAAAGGGCTTGACCTGCAAGGAGGAGGGAAAATGGGTCAGTAGGTCAATGATGGTTTTAGCTCTTTCGCCGTATCTAAGCTCGTCTTTGAAGCTCAAAATTGCTTGCTCTGTATCGTAAAGAGTGGAGGGGATATCCTTTGCACCCATCATTTCACCTAAGACTCGCATCTCCATAAAGTACTGATCCACTTCTGTTGGTGTTAAGGTAGGACTACAGTACTTTTGATATGCTTTTAAGAAACTATAGGTCTCCGTCAAATGAACCCATTTTAGTAAGTGAGGATCTGAAGCGCAGTAAGGACTACCCATTTCATCGGTACCTTTAACAGTACTGTGAATTTTGTTGACCTTCTCGATGATTCTCAAAGCCATCTCTTTCGGGCCATAGGTAGTTGCGGCAATAAAGAAGGCGGTTCTACCCAGCCTGCCCTTTAAGTCTTGTCTGAAGGTGGAGTGATCCCAAACACCAGCCAATGCCTGTGGGTGCAAGGCTTGCAGGCAAAGGGATCCTATACCCCCTATCATCATGGAAATAAAATCTGCATGAACGCGCCATGCGATAGATTTTGGACCAAATAAGCCAGGATCCCCTTTGGGCGTTAGAAAAGCAATAGGTGGACCAGAGCCGCCACCAACCATCTCTAAGATAATGGTTCTAAGAGAATTACGAATCGAGTCAATCATGATGCAAAGGAATAGGACCTGAGATTATGGGTGGATTAAAAATCAAGATTGAATAGTGTTGCAAACAACTTAAAATAAGAGCTTAATTTTAAATTATTGTGAACTCTTTTCTCTAGGCCAACAATAAAACCCCAAACTCATGAATATTAATGCTGATTACAGTAAAAGGGTCTCGATTAGTCATCATGACTTACCATGGATTTCGAGCCCGGAAATTGGAGTTGCTAGGCGAATGCTTGAGCGCCTAGGCGGTGAGGTAGCGAAGGCAACCTCCATCGTTCGTTATATGCCGAACTCTAAGTTCCATTCACATACGCATGTCCTAGGGGAGGAGATATTCGTTTTAGACGGTGTGTTCAGTGATGAAACGGGCAATTACCCGGCTGGAACCTATTTGATGAATCCCCCAGGTTCAACACATGCACCGTTTAGTGAATCTGGCTGCACTCTTTTTGTTAAGTTAAAGCACCTAGGCCCTGATCAAGTCATACGAGAGGTCCTGGATACGAATACAGCTACATGGTATCAAGGATTGGTGCCTGGTCTAAAGGTGATGCCGCTCATGCGCCAGGGTACAGGATCAACGCTTGTCAAATGGGCTCCAGAAACCTACTTTAATTCTCATCGGCATTTTGGAGGAGAAGAAATTTATGTCGTGGAAGGAGTGTTTGAAGACGAACATGGTCGATACCCTGCGGGATCGTGGATCAGAAGCCCTCACCTGAGTACGCATCAACCTTTCAGCAAAGAGGGTTGCACTATTTTTGTTAAGACAGGACATCTATTGGATACGAATTATTAAATAGGGCGTGTTTAGAATTCATTTGACTACATTTTCAGGTTAAGACATTAAGTATTCTTGCCATGTAGCTGGAGCGCATTACATACACTTCCAAGTTAATTGGACTGCAAAAGGTTTAAAAAGGGAATTTATCAATGCTATCAAGCAATCAAATTCTCAAAGATATATTTGGGTTTAGTGAATTTCGAGGCGTACAGCAGGCAATCGTTAATGAGGTAGTAGCAGGAGGCGACGCTTTAGTACTTATGCCAACAGGGGCAGGAAAGTCCTTGTGCTACCAAATACCCTCGCTTGTCAGAGAGGGCGTGGGTATAGTAGTGTCTCCTCTTATTGCATTAATGCAGGACCAGGTCGATACCCTAACCCAATTAGGTGTTAATGCCGCGTTCTTGAACTCGAGTATGGATGCCAGCAAAGCCCATTCAACTATTCAACAACTGCTAAGTGGAAGACTGGATCTAATGTATGTTGCACCCGAGCGTTTGCTGAGTTCAGGATTTATAGGCATACTGGACAAACTTTACGCTGACTCCAAAATTGCGCTATTTGCAATCGATGAGGCTCATTGCGTTTCTCAGTGGGGACATGATTTTCGCCCAGAATATCGAGAATTAACCGAGTTGCACGATCGTTATCCAAAGGTTCCGCGAATAGCTTTGACTGCAACCGCTGATGCAGCAACAAGAGTTGAAATTATTGAACGTCTCTCGCTTGAGTCAGCTAAAGAGTTCGTATCCAGCTTTGACAGAGTCAACATCAAGTACAAAGTCTTGCATAAGGATAGCGTTAAAAATCAGCTAGAAGAATTCCTAATTACAGAACATCCAAATGATGCTGGTATCGTTTATTGTCTTTCTCGCAAGAGTGTAGAGTCTACTGCCGATTGGTTAAAAGACCGGGGTTGGGACGCCCTACCCTATCACGCTGGATTGAGTGCGGAGATTCGCAATAAAAATCAACAGCGTTTCTTACGCGAAGAGGGTGTGATTATGGTTGCGACCGTGGCCTTTGGAATGGGAATTGACAAACCTAACGTTAGGTTTGTAGCTCACCTTGATTTACCCAAAAGCATGGAAGGTTATTACCAAGAGACGGGTCGAGCAGGTCGAGACGGATTACCGGCAGATGCATGGATGGCTTACAGCCTGGGCGACGTGGTAAATCTGCGGCAAATGGTTAACTCAGGAGACGCGCCCGAAGAGAGGAAACGCGTTGAGCTTCAAAAGCTTAACGCTTTACTTGGATACTGTGAATCTACGGGTTGCAGGCACCAAACAATTCTTCGATACTTTGGAGAAAATCATCCGGGCAACTGCGGTAACTGCGATAACTGCATGGAACCAGTTGAGACGTGGAACGCAACGGTAGAGGCTCAAAAAGCACTCTCATGTGTTTACAGGACCGGACAGTTGTTTGGAGTTGCGCATTTAATTGATGTTCTACTGGGCAAAGTCACTCCGAGAGTTTCTAAATTTGGCCACGATCAGCTTAAAACTTTTGGGGTCGGTGCTGATATCAGTCTAAACCAGTGGAGTAGCATCTACCGCCAATTGGTGGCTGGTGGCTATTTAGACGCAGATATTAAGGCGTATGGTGGCCTGCAGTTAACCGAAAAATCTCGTCCAGTACTAAAGCATGAGGAGGAAGTTTGGCTGCGAAGGGACATTGGGCAATCAACTAACAAAGTTCTTAAGTCTTCTTCAACTAAAAAATCGACCCCTACATTTACGGACCCTGATGAAGAAAAACTATGGAATGCACTTAAAGATATGCGCAGGCAATTAGCGACTGAGCAAGGAGTCCCGCCCTATATCATTTTCCACGACAGTACTTTGCAGGAAATCCTTAAAACTGCGCCTACAAGCTTAGATGAGTTTGAGAATATTACAGGTGTTGGTCAATCCAAGTTAGAGCGATATGCAGAGTGCTTTATCAAGGTGATCATCGCAAACATTTAGGAATTGCAACATTTAAAAGACTAAAAATCAAAGCTATGTGGGATATAAATTAATCCCTATTACGCACAACTGTTTTAGCAAGTCGATT
>CAJAYT010000157.1 GCA_903949285.1 uncultured Burkholderiales bacterium | reverse complement strand
CCAAGCCCAAGTCTTATCAAACATCTGGCGATGCAGGTCGCGAATGAATCCCTCGTCTAGTAGGTCTCGTTTTTTCTGGCGCGCAGCCCAGCGATCTCCCTGAGCGATGTTGACCTGTTACCATGCATTTAGGTCGCCCTGGGTGGTAATGTGCGTCGGCACCAGACCTGCGGCTTCGTCTGGATCGAGTGGGGCTGCCCCTTGCGCGTAATGAAACTCCATGTGCAACACCTCACCACAGCTCGCGACGCGAACCCTCAATCAAATCCTTGATGGCCAGCTCAAGCTGAAGCTTGTTCAGCTGCCCCTGGACTGCCTGGTCCTCCAGCGCCATGGAATGTGCAATCGGGCGCAACCGCTCCCGTGCAACCATTTCGGCTCGGTCTTCCACCTGCTGCACTAGGCTAGTTCGAGGCACCAATGGATATTGCAGTTCACAATCCAGGGCCTGAGCCAGCTTGCGCAGGCTGGCCAAAGTGATGCGGTCTGACGCCTCTGCACTTTCCAGTTTACGAACACCCACAGGCGTCATGCCCAAACGTCGAGCAAAGGCTGCAGCAGACATGCCCAAAGACTCTCGAATGGCACGCACCCATCCTGCTCTCGGGCGTGCGCTCAATTGCGCCGCACTCCAAGTCTCAAGAAGTGCGTCCATTTGCTGGAGTTGAAGATCACGGAATTGCTTATCCATGGCAACCTACAGGTAACGTTTCAATGCCTACTTATTAACTCATGGGTTACTAATTTGCAATATTAACTAAACCTATGGGTTGTTTTTTAGTTGCAAAACGACACTTATAAGTTTCTCTCGCTTCCCCCATCAAATTTCCATCTTCATTTCTATTTAATGATGCTAGCTGCTTGACTTTTTATACTAGTTCATGTATATTTTAGCCATGCCAACAAACGAAAAATCGCTTGAATAGATAGGTAGCAGCCACAAAGATTTGATGGCTTTGCCAGCCGACGTTCGACGGCTTTTCGGCTTTGCACTTTCGCTGGCGCAGGCGGGTTACAAGCATGATGCGGTCAAAGTGCTCAAAGGCTTTGGTGGTGCAGGTGTGCTTGAAGTGGTGGAAGACGATGTTGGCGGCACATACCGCGCCGTGTACACCGTCAAGTTTTCTGAAGCAGTGTTCGTCCTTCACTGCTTCCAGAAGAAGAGCAAGCGCGGCATCGCCACGCCGAAAGAAGACATGGACATCATCCACGCCAGGCTGAAAATTGCCGAAGCGTATGTAAAGGAGTTGCGAAAATGAAAACCCGACTTGTTGAAGGCGTCGAAGTGCATCGTGGTTCCGGAAACGTGTTTGCTGACCTTGGCCTAGCTGATGCCGAAAAGATCAAGATAAAAACTGGCTTGGTGATCGAAATCAGGACAGCCATGAAAAGCCGTGGCCTGACTCAACAAGAGGCCGCCAAGCGAATGGGGATCACTCAGCCCAAAGTCTCTGACATGATGCGCGGTGACTTCACCAACCTGTCCGAGCGCAAGCTGATGGATTGCCTTACACGGCTTGGCTACGACATTGAAATCAAGGTTCGTCCGGCCAGTGCGGAAATTGGGCGTCTTATGTTGGCGACTGCATGAGAATTGGATATCTAGGTAAAGCTTAAGATTTGTAAGCAGTTCGAGCAACACAGGTTGACTCAAGCAAATAGCCTGTGATAGTTACTGTGGCTTCCTGTTGTAAGGTAGCAGCTCGTGAATGAGAGGGGCAACCTCAGTTTTAAATCTTCCAAATTGGATGATTTTGATAATTCTCCGGAATACACATGGCAATTCTCCACTTCGGATTAATAACAATATCCTTAAATAACAAATCAATATTGGCAGTCCAAGATGCTCCTTCCGATATTGAATTCAACATAAATCTAATTATCAACAAAATATAAAAAATACGGTCATTTCGAGGTGTAATCGGTGGTAGCCATTCACCTTCCTTTAACTTGTCAGGGCGAATTGCTAGCTGTCTATTCCATAAGGGGCTATGATGAGCGCATACATTTCTAATTTAAGTTAGCGAATGCAGCTAATCGCCAAGCGGTTTGTGGTGAATATAAGAAAATGAGGAAATATCTTTCTTATCTTCATTTTTTAAACCTACATAAAGGTGCGAAAGCCCTCCAAGGCTAATGACTTCGGTCATCATCCACATTGGTACTTGAGGGAATCCAGCATAGGTTCTCTCAAAATGTTTTATAAACTCATCGTTAGATTGAGTGATTTCAT
>CAJAYT010000156.1 GCA_903949285.1 uncultured Burkholderiales bacterium | reverse complement strand
GCGTCTTTTCTATTCCAACGCAAAGGGAGGGTAGGTATCCATGGTCGAGTGGGGTTTTGTCTATCAACGCAAACAATCCTTCCAATTCTTGGTGGACAACAGGCACGGATTGCTGGTTGCCCCGCTTGGAAGTCAAACCAAACGGCTTGAGACCAAACACACGGTTGTGGCACGAGCGATGAGAAAGCCTTAACAACAAATTTTTATCCATAAACCTAGTGGCACAGTGAAAAAGTAAAAAGCGACAATTGCAGAAAAACTGGAAAAAGTATTTTTTCCAGATTTGCCAGTTATTCCAGTTTTGACTTTTTCCAATAGTGTATTTTGCTAGAGAGCGGTGGGTTGGCATCAACCCTCATAATTCCGACACTAATTCCACTACTGGCTAATCAACTTTTCCAGTTGGTTAGCTTCCAACGCTCAGATCACTGAAACCAATTCTCGGTAAATTCAAATCCAATTGCAGCTATTTATCCAGTTATTTAATTAGTTCTTCATAGGCATTGTCTGGAGCTTTCCATCCTGATTCATCGGAAACAAAGCTACAGTCATTCAAACCAAACTTACCTTCGTCTTCCATTAAGATGCCTTGGACCACCTTATATCCCTTTTTATTGTGCTTGCCAAATTCTGTGCCAGTCATTATGCAAAAAATACCTGAATTGCCATCTATAACACGAGCATAGTTGCCTTCGTCAATAAAACTTTCCGAGAAGATTTGGGTTTCAACACGCTTTCCCAACGCTCTTTTTCTTAGTTCAAACGGATTGCTTGAAGCTTTTAATGCAAGAATGATACTGTCTACCTTGAGTGCTTGGTCAGTTGTTGATTTTCCTTGAGGGAGGGTTGACATAGGTGTTATAGAGGCTCTAGTCACTACCAGATATTGACCAGACGAGACACTCACAGTTTTTTCGCCATTAAAAATGTCATTTCTAATGGTTTTACTATGTCCCAGTGGTCCTGACTCTATGGAAACATAACCATCACTTGAACTTGTAAGTTTGTAGCTACCTGGGTCTATGTCCAGACCCACCTTGTAGTATCCAGAGAAATTGTAATCTGCACTGTTGGTCATTGACTTGTAGATAGATAAAGCACCAGACTGACTTAATTGTTTGAGACCTTCCATACTAATCAGATAGCCACGTGTTGTGATATCACCAATTCCCTGAACGTACACATAACCAAATGATGCAAAATTTTCGTTAGCGAGAATCTGTCCATTGAACTCTTCTGAAAAATAGCCGCCTTTTGGACTGACAAACGCATAATCTCCCTTAGGAATGTGACCTTTTGCGTAGGTCCCAGGCTTGAAGGCTTGTCCAGTTTTGGATAGAGAATCAAAAGGATCAGAAGTTGCCGAAGAAGATTGACCACTTTGAGATTTGTTTTCAGTTTTTCCACATGCCACAACAAATAGGATTAGGCAGATAGTAATTGCAATTTTCATTGAATTTAGATTAAGTTTCATAATTAGACCTTTTCCAAAACTATAACGTCACCAAATTGATAATTCAGCTTTTTATTATACTGACGATAAATGTGAGCATGATCCGAGTGGTGGCTTGATTAGCCCAAGTTAAAACCAACACAAGAGGAGGGGTAATCGTCTCACAGAACCAAATGCTTTAGAAGTAGAATTTTCCCTCAATGGGTCTAGAGGGATGCCCAACCCTTGGGGTGAATTCGTCGAAGAGGATGTTATGCACCCTGAGGAAATGTGCATAAGTCAATTGCCCTTTAATTTTTGAGCCTGTAAATATATCTGTGTAAATTTACCACGGGGTAACCATTGAACATTCAAACGCTTACCGAACCCTATATTGAAATCAAAATATAGTTTTCATTGGACTTACAGTAGCCATCTATCCAGAACGGTCGAAACATAAG
>CAJAYT010000155.1 GCA_903949285.1 uncultured Burkholderiales bacterium | reverse complement strand
TAATCTTAAATCCACAGCTGTCAGAGTTCTCGAGCATTTCACTCGGAATTTGCACAGTCATCGCCAATAACGCTTAACTTTACAAAGATTTGCGCGCCTCAGCGTGAACCCGGGTCAGATCGATACCTACGCACCGGGAAGCTACTAATTTCATTTTTAAAATTTAAAGTTATCATTTTGAATGAAAGTAGACGATCCACACAGTGGATCGCGGCCCACAAAAGAGCGTTGAATAGTTTTAGAAAATGAAGTGACCAAGCCTATGAATAAAAGAGATTTCTCAAAATCAGTTGCACTATCCCTCGCTGGGTTATCGGGATGGATGGGCTACGCCTCAAACGTTGCAGCGCAAACCAAGCTTGAAAAAACGAAGGTCTCTATTGCTGTAGGCGGTAAAGCAACTTTTTATTACTTGCCACTGACTTTGGCCGAACAACTCGGGTACTTTAAGAGTGAGGGATTAGAGGTTGAGATCAGTGACTTTGCAGGCGGTGCTAAAGCGTTGCAAGCGGTTGTGGGAGGCTCTGCAGATGTGTGCTCTGGGGCTTTTGAGCACACTATTTATTTGCAAGCTAAAAATCAGTTTTACCAATCCTTCGTGCTGCAAGGGCGGGCTCCTCAAATTGCGATTGGTGTGTCCACCAAGAATATGCCCAATTACCGCAGTTTAGAGGATCTACGGGGTAAGAAAATAGGTGTCAGCGCACCCGGCTCCTCCACCAATATAGCGGCTAATTTGGTCTTATCCAAAGCGGGCTTGAAAGCAAGCGATGTGAGCTTCATAGGCGTGGGCACCTCAGCCGGCGCACTTGCCGCCCTCAGGAGCGGTCAAATAGATGCGATCAGTAATATCGATCCTGTGATGACGATGCTCGAGCAAAAGGGGGACGTCAAAGTCATCTATGACACAAGAACGCTTAAAGGTACGCAACAAGTTTTTGGCGGCCCCATGCCTGCAGCTTGCTTGTATGCTTCGGCAGACTTTATTCAAAAAAATCCCAGCACATGTCAAGCGATGGCAAACGCTATTGTTCAAGCTCTCAAGTGGCTGCAAACTGCGGGACCTTCGGACATCATTAAAACCGTACCTGAGAGTTACCTGTTGGGCGATAGGGCGCTGTACTTAGCTTCTTTTGGCAAGGTGAGAGAGGCCATCTCGCTTGACGGGATCATGGCCAATGAGGCTGCTCAAACGGCCTTAAAGGCGATCGGTAGTTTTGAGGCGGATATTCATACTGATAAAATTAACCTCTCTAAAACATTTACCAATGCTTTTGCTATTCGCGCAAAAGAACGATTCAAGGCTTAATGACTTTTGCACTAGAACTGGATCACATCACCTGTGAGTTTGCCCCCAATTCTGGGGATGGATCTACCTACACCGCTGTGAGAGATGCAACGCTGCAAATTCGCGCTGGTGAGTTTGTGAGTGTTGTTGGCCCGACTGGGTGCGGCAAGTCGACTTTGCTCAATGTTGCTGCTGGCCTATTAGCACCCACTAAGGGAGTGGTGCGCGTTCACGGCGTCCCCTTAAAGGGGCTGAACACAAGAGCGGGTTACATGTTTCAGTCTGAGGCGCTGTTGCCTTGGCGAACCGCATTAGAGAATGTGCTCTTGGGTTTGGAGTACAAGGGTGTGCCTAAAGACCAGGCCCTCGCGCGGGCGATGGATTGGCTCTCTAAAGTGGGCCTTAGCAATTTCGCTCACAGCTACATACACCAACTCTCAGGGGGCATGAGAAAGCGGGTCGCGCTTGCTCAGACGATGGTGTTAAATCCAGATATTATCTTGATGGATGAACCGTTCTCAGCCTTGGATGTTCAAACCAGGCAGTTAATGGAGGATGAGGTTTTAGACATCTGGTCTAAAGAAAAAAAAGCGGTCCTCTTTATCACACACGATTTAGATGAGGCGATTGCGTTGAGCGACCGAGTCATCGTGTTGTCTGCTGGTCCTGCTACTCACCCAATGGGGGAGTTTGACATCACACTCGTTCGACCCAGAAATGTGGCCGAGATTCGTCACGACAAGGCTTACACCACCTTGCATGAACAGATCTGGGACGTGCTCAGGGGCGAAGTGCTAAAGGGCTATCAACAGCAAATCAACTCCGCACCAGCGCTGCGCTCATGAGCAACTCTAACTCTCCTCCATCCTCAGCCGCCAAGGCTCAGCGCTTGCCACGGACTACGTTCACCAGTCACTTATGGGTGTGGCAAGTTTTACTAGCGGTGTTATTCATTGGCGTATGGAACTGGGCCTCACAAGATCAACAATGGGCCTTCTTTTTAGGGCAACCGCTGGCGGTTTTGATCCGCGTTGTGGAGTGGTTTGTGCCACTGACGATTGAGCCCAACGATTGGATGACAAGCGGGCTGCACGGCACAGGAGAGATCTATGTTCATTTAGGCGTCACGCTACTTGAGACAGTATTGGCCTTTGTGATCGGGACCTCACTTGGCCTTGTTGCGGGTTTGTGGCTTGCACTGTCTCCCCTTGCAAGTGCTTTGCTAGATCCTTATATCAAGGCACTCAACTCAATGCCCCGGGTGATCTTGGCACCGATCTTTTGTCTTTGGTTTGGACTGGGTATATGGAGTAAGGTAGCCCTTGCAGTGACTCTGGTATTTTTTGTGGTTTTCTTTAACGTTTACCAAGGCATCAAAGAGGTGAATCCCGTGATCCTTGCGAACGCCAAAATGCTGGGTGCAAACGCCTCACACTTACTCAAAACGGTTTATCTGCCCAGCGCTACAAGTTGGGTCTTCTCCAGTCTACACAGCTCTGTAGGTTTAGCGTTCGTTGGAGCCGTGGTGGGGGAGTACCTCGGCTCAGCCAGAGGAGTCGGTTACTTGATCCTTCAGGCTGAAGGAACTTTCGATGTCAACACCGTCTTTGCTGGAATAGTGGTTCTAACTGTTTGCGCTTTAATTTTGGACGCAGTGGTTGGACGTATAGAGCGTCGGTTGATGCGCTGGCGACCTGCAACGCCGTAAAGAGCTTTTTGAGCTACAAAAGCCGAGTAATTCACTGGGCCTAATAAATTTGGCATATTCATGGGTCCCCTTTGGCAACATATTAAGTACATATTCAGCGCCAACAATCGCCATTAAAAGGGATTCACATTTCTGTTGATCGTTGACATGAAGACCCATCGGCCTGCGTCAGATAGCCTTAGCAACCCTCATGTCGATGAATTTCGATTTTGACAACACGGTTTTGGACATTTCGTTTGCGACGACATGAGTCGCAAACATGTCGTCGAATTGCGAAAACACCGACATATTCTCTGAACAAGTTACTCACATCCCAAATCATTAAAAGACCGATAACTTTGCACAGCAACTGCAGTTGAAATCGGTCGCACCCTTAAAGGTGTACACATGGGCATCAGAAAAACACCAGGGACTCAGTTGATAAAGTCTTGTGCGAGTTAGTGATTTAGTCCTGCTACGTAGTCAGCCAGTATCTCGATTTCGTTGTCTTTTAAAATCGAAGCAGCAGAGGACATGTTACCGTCCATATCTGCCCTGGTCATGGCCTTAAATCCTTTTAACTGAGCGAGCAAGTAAGTATGCTGTTGACCAGCGATTCGCGGGATATGCTGTTGACCCAGTAACAAGGGCCCATGACATTGGACGCAGTTGTATTTCTTGGCTAACTCTGGGCCTTGAGCTACCGCGTCGTTTGAACTTACCCTGATCGATGCAGCACGTTTCTCAGAAGCAAAGTAGGCTGCTAAATTATTCATATCCGCATTTGATAAATTCGCAGCAAATGGGGACATCGCAGGATTTTTGCGATTACCCTCACGAAATTGATAAAGTGCTGTAGTAATTGCCTGAGCTGTTTGTCCTGCAAGGGCTGGAATTTCTGGTATTTCGCTATTGCCTGCTGCTCCGTGACAAGCAATACAGACCTGTGCTTTTTGGCGTCCAGTTTCAATATCAGCAGCACTTGCTGTATTTACGAAAATTAGATTAGAGAGGAAAGTGAACAAAAAAAAGGTGGCGGCCGTTGCGGCTACCACCCTTGGATAAGAGTGTGAAGATGTATTTTTCATCCTCACATTTTAATATTATTTTGCAGCTTTTGGCTCCTTAGAGTAGCTAACTCGGTAGATAACGCCGTTGTAATCATCTGATACAAGCAAAGAGCCATCAGCGATCACTTGCACATCAACTGGACGACCCCACATGGGTGGATCTGCTTTCTCATCTGTCATAAAGCCTGTTAAGAAAGGTTCATATTTCACAACTTTACCTTTTCCGTCGAGTACGACTCTCATTACGTCATACCCTTGCTTGGTGTTCCTGTTCCAAGATCCATGGCGTGCCATGAAGATATTGTTTTTGTATTCTGAAGGGAACATTTTGCCAGTATAAAAACGAATACCTAAAGGAGCAACGTGCGCACCCAGTTTCAATATTGGAGGAGTGCTTTGCGCACAGGTGTTGAATTTACCGTAAACGGGGTCTGGAATATCGCCTTGATGACAGAAGGGAAATCCAAAGTTCTCTCCGTCCTTGCTAAGCACGTTCAACTCGTCATTGGGAACATCATCGCCCAACCAATCACGACCGTGCTCAGTGAAATAGAGTTTTTGAGTCACTGGGTGGAACGCCATTCCAACACTATTTCTCACACCTGTCGCAATACGCTCCAGCTGTCCGCTATCTGGGTCAGCACGGAAAATAGCTGCTTGCATCTGGTTAGGAGAGGTAATATTTTGAGGAGATCCGATGTTGAAATACAGTTTTCCATCGGGACCAGCAACTAAGAATTTCCAAAAGTGTCCAGGGCCGTTCGTTGGATCTATCCCGTCAACTACTACTTTGCCGCCAGGCATATTATCTAAATTCTTTTCAACATTATCGTAACGCAAAATACGATCACGCTCAGCAACGTACAAGTTACCTTTGATGACTGCAACACCATTGGGTGCTGTCATGCCGCGCAAAATAGTTTTAACTTCGCGTTTACCGTTGTTGTCTACAACCGCATAGACATTTTTTGCCAAACGGTTGCTAACAATCAACGTTCCATTCTCTGTTAGAGCCATAGAACGAGCCTCGGGCAATCCGTCTGAATACAACTCAACTTTAAAACCCGCTGGCACTTTCAGTTTTGAGAGTTGAAGATCTTTTGCCTCTGTGCCTGTGAAAATAGGATTGAAGGGGTGCAAGGAGGAAGACTCCGCCTCGGGCGACATTCCCTGCTTCCAAGATGGTGGTGGATTTTGAGTCTGTGCATTGGTACTCAGATGGCTCATTGCAAGCACAGAACTCATGAAAGTTATAACAAGAGCGGAACGGCGAAAACGCATAAAAATTTCCCTTTGAATAAAAGTTTTTTTTCAACCTTTGATTTTGGCATCAATCCCATTTTCTTTGCATCACTTTTACCTGGTTAGAGGGTAAACACCTAAGATTGAGCAGGCTCTCACGCGCCTCACAAGCATGATCAAAACACCACTGCACATTAACCCTCATACATCAAGGCTTGATGCAACTCTCAAGTGAGAGGGTGGAAATTGACTGAAAATACACAGCCTTAATGAATCTTTAAATTATCATTCGTGTTGAAATATTGATGTCCACCAACTCAAAATTTTTTGAATGATTCACAAAAGAATGCGAATCTACAAGAAATGAGTTTAAAAATGTTGATAAAAAAATGGTACAACATAACATCATCAGTAGCGTAAAAAGCCGTTTTCAACAGACACTTAACTCTCAAATGCATCTAGTTCGACCTACCCCAATAGCAGCCTTAGCGTGCGCTACTCTCTTATATGTTCAAAGCACGAACGCTGAAACCAATTCGGTTGATCCAGTTCCCACGGTGAGTTTGGCGGAGGTGCAGGTTAGTGCAGGGCGGTTGGAGTCCAAGCAGTTTGACACCCCTGCTGCGACGTACTTTGTCGACTCCCTAGCAGTCGCAGGTTCGGGTAATCAAGTCAATCTCTCTGACGCCTTAAATCTCGCGCCTGGAGTTGTCTCACTCAATAGAAACAATTATGCACAGGACATCCAAATATCAATCAGGGGATTTGGCGCACGAACAACTTTCGGCCTTCGGGGTATACGTCTAATCACGGACGACATACCTGCAACCATCCCTGATGGACAAGGACAAGCCTCTACGGTTAGCTTAACTTCCATTGACCACATAGAAGTTTTATCAGGTCCACTGGCTCAGCTTTACGGTAACTCTTCTGGGGGCGTCATTCAAACCTACACCAAGGAGGCTGGAGCTACACCGACTGGACAGGTTCAAACTTATTTTGGATCCTACGGTATGAAGCGTTCGGACTGGCAGGCCAGTGAGCGCATCGGAGAGCACTCACAGGTGGGGGTCGTAGCTGACTATAGTACGTTCAAAATTGACGGGTACAGACAAAACAGCGCCGCCCAGCGCAACCAATTCAATAGCGTTATCACATTAGACCCTCAACCCGATACACGGTTTAAGGTGATATTGAATTCATTCAATATGCCACTCGCCCAAGATCCACTGGGTCTAACTGCGGGACAATTAAAGGCAAATCCCAAACAAGCGGGTACGAATGCGTTATTAGATGAAACCCAAAAAACAGTTAAACAAGATCAAATAGGTTTAGTCATGCAGCAAAAGCTGTCGAACAAACTCGACCTTCAAGCTCGTATCTATGACGGGATAAGGGACACGAACCAAATGCAAGCATCCTCTTGTGATCCCAACAACCTAACTTACCCGACCTGCACTACTACGCCCCCTCAATTAGGTTCTTGGATTGCACTTCAACGCGAATTCAACGGTTTAGGACTGCAACTGAAGGGGCGGGAGTCGAACGGTTCTATGCCCTGGGAGTGGCTGCTTGGTATTGATTACGACAGATCTGTGGAGAGCAGACAAACGGGCAAAACAAGTTACGGCAATATCTCCAGTAATACGGCTTATCTGCAGAACACCGCAAATAATAACGATTTGTTTGTTCAAACTATCTTCTTCTTAAACGATGACTTGACTTTAACCGCTGGCGTTAGAAATGATCGCGTCACGATTGCAAACACAAACTACTCCTCCCCACTCAGCGGGGGAGTTGCAAGTTTTACGAATACCAATCCAGTCATTGGACTGACTTGGCACTTAAGAGATAACCTAAATTTGTATGCCAACACGGGGCTTGGATTTGAGACCCCGACAACGAGTGAGACTGCCTACAGCTTGCCCAGTCCTTTGAGCGGACTACCGCCCGCCACATTTAATAAAAATCTTAAAGCCGCAGAGAGCCATAACTACGAGCTGGGTGCGAAATGGCTGACATCACCGACGACACAAATGAATACGGCTTGGTTCTTAATCAATACCTCAAACGACATCATCACTGCTTACACATCGGGTGGACAATCTGTATACCAAAATGCAACTCAAACAACCAGAGAAGGTCTTGAGTGGTCTGTTCGAGATACATCTGCTGGGCATTTCAAAGAGCAATTCTCCTTGACATATATGAAAGCTCAGTATGACAGTAATTATTTAAATGCAGCGAACGTACTTCAAAATGTTGCCGGTAATGCGTTACCAGGAATTCCCCGTGAGTCTTTATACACTGCACTGGGTTGGTCAGAGAAAGGGTACTCGCTTAAGGGAGTACCACCTAATTCGGGCGCTGAGGTAGAGGTT
>CAJAYT010000154.1 GCA_903949285.1 uncultured Burkholderiales bacterium | reverse complement strand
TGGCTTGATAGCCTATGTTTACCAGTCTCAGACAGGTGTCAAGTCCCCCCGCACTGTTGCGGGTCTCAAGAGCTGGGGGCATGAGGTGAGCCGCCAACAACTGCGAACGGGAGACATACTGCTATTTGGTCCCTCCAAAGATCCCAGCCACGCCGGCATCTATGTGGGTGAGGACAGGTTTGTGCACGCACCGTCAACAGGGGGCACGGTGCGTTTGAATAAACTAACAACTGCGTATTGGAAGGAAAAAGAGCTCAGTATCCGCAGGCCCTAATGGGCTGAGGGCTGAGGGCTGAGGGCTGAGGGCTGAGGGCTGAGGGCTGAGGGCTGAGGGCTGAGGGCTGAGGGCTGAAGTCTTGACTCTGATAAAGGGCCCATGGACAATGGCCTATGGCCTATGGCCTATGGCCTATGGCCTATGGCCTGGGCTTGTGGCTCACCCCTTCAACTAAACATCATTGCTAAATAGGCCGCATCGTCCAACAAATTCAACGTTAAATAGGCGCTGAGCTTGTAGAGAAGATAGAGTATTTTCTCAGTCAGATCTGAATTGTTCACAATTGACGGTTTGCCTAAACGAATTCTTTAAATTGATATTTGAATGCTATTGAATTGGGTATTTGAGTTGTTTACAGCCCAGTACCGACTCGTTTAATTTTAACAAATGTCCTGACTTCAGTCTAGCAATAATCACTCTAGCTGGGGGCGGGGAGCTCACAAAAGTCTACAGTCAATAGCCGATACCAGATAGCCGATAGCCGATAGCCGATAGCCGATGCGCACGAGAGTGGCCCCCTCTGGGTCACTCCTGCATCAGGTGGCCTTGAGTATTGGCATAAGCTAATCAAATATTAATAATTAGAAACTGGCCCAATTGTGATACCGTATAGCAAATTCATTGCATTCCAAGCCCTTCACCCAACTTTGTAATCTCGCTCACTCAGAGATTACTTAGATCAGACAGCAAAGAGAACCTACAAATGAACCAGATCGATCAGACGACAAACACAGCTCACCCGGTTCGTAGGGACCTGCTCAAGGGCGGAGTCGGGCTAGGGTTAGGACTTGGGCTCGGCTTGAATACTAGTGGCTCAAGCTCCCAAGCTAATGCTGGACAAAGGACGCAATTGCCTTTTGCCTACGGAGAACGAGAGCTGGCCTCCTTTCCTGAGAAAAAACCAATGATTGTGCTGACCTCTCGGCCCGTTCAACTTGAAACACCCTTTGAATATTTTGATAACAAAATCATCACCCCAAATGATGAATTTTTTGTTCGCTACCATTTGGCCAATATTCCAAAAAGTATTGACGCCAAGCGCTTTACCCTGAGAGTTGGAGGAAATGTCTCAAATCCCCTGGAACTCACACTACGCGATTTGAAGACCCGATTTACACCACAAAAATTGGTCGCTGTGAATCAATGTTCGGGCAACAGCCGAGGGTTCTTTGAGCCGCGAGTTACAGGCGGACAACTCGGTAACGGCGCGATGGGTAACGCTCAGTGGGTGGGCGTTGCATTAAAAGACATCCTTAACCTTGCCAACCCAGGCCAAGGTGCGCGACAGGTTAGTTTTAACGGCTTAGACACCCCCGTACTGCAAAGTGAGGCGGACTTTGTCAAAGCCCTCAACATTGACCACGCACTCTCCCTTGACTCCAATGTGATGGTTGCTTATGAGATGAACGGAGCTGAGCTCCCCTATCTCAATGGATTCCCCTTAAAACTCATTGTTCCTGGGTATTACGGCACATACTGGGTCAAGCACTTAAGTGAGATCAATGTTATTGACACAGAGTACAACGGGTTTTGGATGAACCCGGCTTACCGCATACCAGACAACGATTGCAGTTGCGTTGCCCCGGGCACAGCTCCTACCAAAACGGTACCGATCAATAAATTCACTATCCGCTCCTTCATCACAAACCTCAAAAATGCAAGCACCGTCTTGGCCAATCAAAGCACCGTGGTGAGAGGTATTGCATTTGACTCTGGGCTTGGAATCAGCAAAGTCTTGTTCTCAAGCGATGATGGGCAAACTTGGACTGAAACAAAGCTTGGCAACGATCTAGGGCGATATTCATTCAGAGGCTGGAGCACCCAGTTCACAGCAGCCACAAAGGGTGAGTTAAAACTGCGGGTTAAAGCCATCAACAGAGCCGGTGAGGAGCAGCCGATGAACGCTAAGTGGATGCCTGCGGGCTATATGCGCAATGTGGTTGAAACAGTAACAGTTAGCTCTGTTTAAAGAAAAAGTATGTGTCTAGGTTTGAGCTAATTTTTAAATTAAAAATGAAACAAAGCTCATCAAAACAACTGCTACAAAATTTACATTCCAACACTCCTAGAAATTCAAAACCGAATAGCCTTATGCAAAATCAAACCATGGTTACGAAGAACATCAAAAACTTCCAAGCACGCAGCTCTCGCTTGGTATTTGTAAAAGCATCGCTGGTCAGTGCTCTCCTCGTTTCGCCGTGGGTGAGCGCCCCACTCATTGCAAAAACCTTCGACCAGCCCGCTGACTCGGTTCAGTGGAGAGCTTCTGAGCTCGCGGGTTACTCACTGGCCCTACAAAAATGCACAACCTGTCACTCTGCTCACTACGCGGAGTACCAACCCCCAAGCGCAGGCGCAGCGTATTGGAAGGCTCAGGTGCTTAGGATGAAAAACGTCTTCAAAGCACCCCTTACGGATGAGGAGGCGCAGACCGTTGTTGAATATCTATCGCAAAACTACGGGTCCGCGCGAAAGTGAATAAGAGGCTAAAGCAGAGCTTGTAGAAGCTTGTAGAAACTTGATGGGGCTTGGATGGCTTCGTAAAGCTCCTGCTCACCTATAGTTAAACACGTGGTTCAAGCCATTAAGTGATTACTCAGCAGCTTTGCCACATGAAGAGCGCTTCGCTCCAAATTGTCCTCGATTTGATGGCGACAACTCGTACCTCCTGCAATCACAATACAGTCAGGATCCTCTCGCAAGGCGGGCAGGAGTTTTAGTTCAGCCATCTTGATGGAGACATCAAAGTGCTCTTTTTCGTAGCCAAAACTACCCGCCATCCCGCAGCAACTGCTCTCAATTAGTTTAGCCTCAGCGCCGGGCAGCAACGCAACCGCTTGCACGACCGAGTCCATCAAATCAAAAGCTTTTTGATGACAGTGTCCGTGGATTTTGAGAGCGCTTTGAGCAGGTTTCAGTTTAGATTTCAAAAGCTCTAAATGCCCGCTGCGACTCTCACGCGCCAAGAACTCATCAAAGAGCATCGTCACCTTGGAGACGCGCTGCGCGCGCTCGCCAAGGCCCATCACCAAAGCCTCATCCCTGAGCGTGAGAAGACAACTCGGCTCAAGCCCCACGACTGGGATACCCTTATCTGCAAAGGCGTGCACATGATCCAACAAGCGAGTGAGCGACGCGCGTGCCTGATCGATCATCCCTACGGACAAATAGGTACGACCACAGCAAAGATGCTCACCCGAGTCCTCCTGGGTCAACACATGCACTCTATACCCAGCAGCGTTCAATACCCTCAGAGCCGCCCTTGCGTTCTCGCCCCCGCTCTCGAAAAATCCATTAAACGTATCTACGAATAAAACCACCGAACGGCTCGTATCAGTGCTTCTTAAGAGCTCCTCTTTGCTGAGGGTCTCATACCCACTATTGAAGAAATGTTTAGAACTCCAAGTCGGCAAAGTTCTCTTGGCTGCGAACCCAAGTAGCGATTCACTGAGCTTGGATACCAGCTTACTTTTATTTCGCAAATTGAGCACAGGCGCCAAAAGACTTGCGATCCTTGCGTAACGGGGCAAATAGCCGACCAAATAATCTCGAACGCTAAAGCCGTATTTTTTCTTGTAATGATAGGCCGTCTCAATTTTCATACGTGCCATATCCACACCCGTTGGGCACTCGCGTTTACAGCCCTTACAACCCACACAAAGATCAAATGCCTCCTTGACCAGTGGACTTGTCAAACCCTCACCGCCAAGTTGTCCTGAGAGCGCGAGTCTAAGCGTATTGGCTCGCCCCCTTGTTAAGTGCTGCTCATCAAGAGTCGCCCTGTAGCTTGGGCACATCGTGCCCGCATCAAACTTTCTACAGTGCCCATTGTTATTGCACATCTCCACAGCCTTGGCCATCCCAAGGGCCGCATCCGCGCCTGTTCCTGGGGCTGAGATTTGCTCAGTTACGGGATCATTTTGAACATCCCAAGCACTCCAGTCGAGTGCGGTCTGAAGCGGTATGACTTTGTAGGTGGTGGGATAGCGCAAAATACTTTGATCGTCCATTTTGGGAGGATCAATGATTCGGGCAGGACTTAATAAGTTGAGGGGATCTAAATATTCCTTAATGGACCTAAAGGCGCTGTAGATCTGGTCACCAAATTGCCACTGAATCCACTCTCCCCTGCAAAGCCCATCACCGTGTTCACCGCTGTAGGCGCCTTTGAATTTGGCAACGAGACTTGCCGCCTCCTCAGCGATGGCGCGCATCTTGACCGCACCACCCCTGCGCATATCCAAAATGGGACGTACGTGCAGTGTGCCAACCGAGGCGTGAGCGTACCAAGTGCCGTGAGTACCGTTTTTCTTAAACACTTCAGTGAGCGCGTCTGTGTACTGCGCGAGCGACTCAAGCGGCACAGCGCAGTCTTCAATAAAGCTGACTGGTTTGCCGTCCCCTTTGAGGCTCATCATGATGTTCAGACCAGCTTTGCGAACCTCCCATAAATTTTTCTGAGCAGCGGCGTCCACCATCTCCACCACACTGTTGGGGAGTCCTAGGTCGCCCATCAACTCGACTAGCTCGCGCAACTTCACCAGCAACTCGGGCTTAGAGTCTCCACTGAACTCAACCAACAAAACCGCTGCCGGTTGGCCGTTGTTGACATGAGGGGACAGTGCGGTCCGGATGGTAGGTGCAAAGGCCGGGTTTTGCAGACTCAACTCAATCATGGTTCGGTCCACTAACTCAACTGCACTTAAAAGAGATCCCCCCATTTTGACAATATGCTGAGGGGCGTCCATGGCTGCGTAAAAGGTGGGGAAATTCACCACCCCAAGCACCTTGGTTTGCGGGACTTTAGACAGTCGCAGCTTAAGAGACTGCGTGAGTCCAAGCGTACCCTCACTGCCAATCATTAAGTGAGACAGATTCACACTTGCATCTGTTGTGTAGGGCAGCTCACTTTGAGGGTGAAAGATGTCTAAGTTGTAGCCCGCTACGCGCCTGAGGACTTTGGGCCAACGGGCCTTGATCTCTGGCTCAAGCTGAGTAGCCAGTCCTTTGACGAACTCGCCAATTTGTCTTGCTCGTCCGCTAGATTGCTCAAAATCGCCAAGCTCCACGGACTCGCCGTTACTCAACAATACACTTACGCCCTCCACGTTGTGCACCATGTTACCGTAAGCCAAGCTTCGGCTACCGCAGGAGTTGTTACCGGCCATACCGCCCAAAGTTGCCTGCGCACTTGTTGAAACATCAACTGGATACCAAAGCCCGTGGGGTTTTAGTGTTGCATTCAAATGATCGAGTACAACACCCGGCTGAACATCAACCGTTTGACGCATCACATCAATATTACTGACTTTGTTGATGTATTTGGAATAATCGATCACCAGGCCCACACCAACAGTTTGCCCGCATTGACTGGTTCCTCCACCCCTTGGGACGATTGGGACATGCAGGTCTCTACAAATATCCAGCGCAACACGCACATCATCTAGCGTTTTGGGGACCAACACGCCTACAGGCATCACCTGATAGATGGAGGCATCTGTTGAATAACGCCCCTTATCAGCGGCACTCCAAAGAACCTCTGATTGAGTATCAGCGCGTAATCGTCGCCCCAGAAGTTGAGCCACATCGTGATCAGGGGCGTTTGAGCCGAAGTCGGTGGAGTCGCTTTTAGTGCCCAGTTGTTGAGCTGAGAGAGGAGCGTTCATAAATGTAGTGAATACTTTTACAGAGAGTTAAAGTCGTTTCAAACTTGGTGGAGGTTTGTTTTTTAAACCTACGATGCATTAGTCCTTGCGACCCAATAAACTGCCCCTTGGGGTCCATATTTTTCTGAATGCGGGATGTGCGCTTCAAGGCGAAATGTGTCGCCCACCCCCAGATGCTGACTCTTTGCATCTACTGTAAGCCACATCTCACCGGCTACGATTAATGCTTCAGCTTTGAAGGGGTGCGTGTGCTCCTGCACCACTTGGTTGGGAGTCCACTCTCTCACCAAAACCTCTGAGCACCCCTTTGCAATGGAGGCGGACTTGAAGTCTTCAAAAGTGGGGAGTAGGCTCATAAATTTAGTTCCATTATGTATGTTTCAAACGATGTGTCGATCGTAATTTAAAGCTCTTGTAATATCGACCGCCAGTAACGGGTAGTTTGTTTTTGTGGATCAAGATCATCTATCAGTGTTGAACTATGCTGAACATCAGCCGCGGAGATTGACAAGGCCCTATGAAATGAACTGTGTTTAGTTGACATTTAGGCTCTTGAGCAACTGTCCTAAGCGTTAACCGGGTCAAGCAGAACAACGTGTCCTTAGAACTTTGACTATCCGTTTTTCAGTTGAAGCTCTCATCATTGCACCTCATCAATCAGTATAGATTAAACAAAAGCTTTTTTGATTCTATTGCAACCCTAATTCGCCCACTTGAAGACGGGGTTAAAAGAAACCAACAACAATTTCCGAATAGCTTAATAGTTAAAGTCGAAGAAACGGGTCATGCACCAACCAGTTTCTTTGTATTGGTTAAATGAGGCGATGCAGCTCTGAGCAAATGCATATTCAAACTCCATTTGCTCAATGGACGGAGTGATGGCTTGTGTGACAAGTGAAAGTGAAAGTGCACTACAAAAAAGGTCACTCCAATCCCCTACGGCACCCACCTGACTGGCGCTTGGCCAGACAGGGAGTGATGCATCAGCACCCTATCTACAACAACTGATGGAGCAGCTCCATTGGCTTTGGCAAACGATCCCCGTCAGACAGGGGTTCACACCCCTCTTCTGGTATGCCCGGATTAATTGCTTGGGGCAGCTATGTAATAATGTTTCGCTGCATTTGAGCGCAAACAGATTCATATTATTGCCACCGAACGTGGCCATTTTTTTACTATGCTAAACCTCGATTTCCACCCCACAGGTCGTCATTTCCTTCAAATTCCTGGGCCCTCCCCCGTGCCCGAGCGTATTTTGCGCGCCATGAGTTTGCCAACCATCGATCACCGAGGCCCAGAGTTTGGTCATCTTGGCTTAAAAGTACTCAAAGATATTCAAAAGATCTTTCAAACCACCCAACCCGTTGTCATCTACCCCGCGTCCGGCACTGGAGCCTGGGAAGCGGCGCTTTGTAACGTGCTGAGTCCAGGAGATGAAGTGCTCATGTATGAGACGGGCCACTTTGCAGCGCTGTGGCACAAGATGGCGTCTAAACTGGGTATCAAAACCCGCGTCATCTCTCTTGAAGGAAGTACGGACGGCATTCCCAACGCTTGGAGACACGGAGTCCAAGTCGATCTCATTGCAAAGCACCTCAAAGAGGACACGGGACACGAGATCAAGGCAGTATGTGTCGTGCACAACGAGACTTCAACCGGTGTTACCAGTGATATACAAGCCGTTCGGCGTACCATTGACGCGCTAAAACACCCCGCTCTTTTAATGGTGGACACCATCTCTGGATTGGCTTGTGCCCAGTACAAACACGACGAATGGGGAGTGGATGTCTCCATCAGCGGCTCACAAAAGGGCTTGATGCTCCCACCCGGCATCAGCTTTAACGCAGTCTCCCCCAAAGCGCTTGAGGCCAGCAAAGTCGCAAAGCTTCCAAAAGCATTTTGGGCCTGGGACGAGATCATTGAGATGAACAAAACTGGCTACTGGCCCTACACCCCCAACACTCACCTGCTTTACGCACTGAGTGAGGCGTGTGACATGATCTTGGACCACCACAGCGGGGGTATCGAGGGCGCCTTCAAGCGCCACTTAAGGAGTGCTGCAGGCGTGCGAGCTGCGGTGAACGCATGGGGGCTTCCTATCCAGTGTGCAGATGAGGCGGTTTACTCGCCCGTCTTGACTGGGGTGATACTGCCAAAAGAGTTTGATGCGGACGCGGTGCGTAAGACCATTTACGAGCGTTTTGACTGCTCACTTGGAACTGGACTGGGCAAAATCAAAGGCCGAATGTTCCGTATTGGACACCTGGGTGACACCAACGATTTAACGTTGATGGGTACCTTGGCAGGATGTGAGATGGGACTTAAGGCCTGCGGTATTGCTTTGAAATCCAGCGGCGTGCTCGCAGCAATGGATTATTTTTCTGCGAACCCCATACCCAAACCAAGTCCAAAGTAAATAGCCGTGTTTTAGTTCTTCGGGGCGCCAGAACCGGTCTTTGGATCGAGTGCGGGGACGGGTTTCCTCCCCCACACACGGTCTAAGGCGTTGGCAAGCCAAGTCACCATTGGTCGCTCGAAATATTTGTATATAAACAAAGAGAAGACAAAACTGATCGACCAACCCAGTGCAATAAAAATCCAAGCACTGAGTTCACTTTGTAATGCATATTTATACCAAATTCCACTTAAAACAATCAGTACAGCAAAGTGGTTTAAAAATAGCGCGTAAGAAGAGTCGCTCAAAAGGTGCAGGTACTTTGAGCGAGCTTTAAAGCCACCGGATGGGTTCATCTTCGTCGCCAGATACAAACAAAGTGCTGTTGCAATCGCAATTGCGATACGCGCTCGGGGCGCGTAAATAAAAGAACCTACGGCCATCGCTAAAGTAAACGCAAAGACCTTGAGTGCACGCGGCTGTTGTGTGGACCAAAAGGCAAGCATGCCCAAGCCGTAAGCACCAAAGAAGTAAACCGCATAATCATCCCAATCCGAGTTCAGGTTAAAGAACCACAAGGACGCAATGCACAGTAAGCTGATGAGCGTCAAATGCCCAGCAAGGTAATGCTTGCCCCGAAGGGTGTTTGCAAGCCAAATCAAAAAGACGGTTGCCATAAAGAGTTGCAAATCGATTGCGACATACCAAACCCCAACCGTTAACGCGTCAATTTGGAGTACGTTTTGTACCATCAAGAGATGACCCATAAATTTAATCCAACTGGGCTCGGTGGGTAGCCAACTCTCCACGCCCAACGCAGCCGCGGCACCCTCAATATGACTGCGCATGAGCCAGGCCGCAAGCACCGTGATCACCAACGCAATAAAGTACGAGGGCAATAATCTAAAGTACCTGCGCACAATGAGGGGGAGTGGAGAAATCTTTTCTTGCCTTGCAAAAGACCGTGCAACCAAATAACCAGATGTGACCAAAAAGACCTGAACAACCATACGAGCGTCTTCAAAGAGAACGTTGATCAGTGCGCCCCAAGTCATGCTTAAAACGTCAGCCATAGGGCTGTAGGCTGCAAAGTGGTGTAGCACAATGAGTTGGGCGGCAATCCCTTTGAATGCGTCAACGGTTAGGGAGCGTGTTCTCAAACTAAACCCCTCCTTAAGGGAGATGCATGGGTGATATGGATTGCATTCTTGATTGAATTGAATGGACTAGATAGGCGGCTGGATAGGCTGAAAAAGCTAGTCGAACTAGATGCGTTCAAGTGTTGGAATGCGCCGTAGGTATGCATACAATGAAGGCTCACTCGGCTCAGCCTGAAATTAAAATCAAAGCTCTGCACAGCACCCAATTGCGAACCCCTTAATACAGTTTTAGATCCACTTTGCAAAGCACCTCTCAACCGACCCTGACTTGGATACAAGCGCACGAGCCTTTGCCGGACCCGTCCAGTGCGTGGGGTCAGGGTAGCCGTGCTCCGGGCCTGCTCGCAGCCGGCGAGGACTTGAGCACCGAGCGACTTAGGGAGGCCTACAGTAAAGGCATTTTTCCTTGGTACAGCGCGTCTCAACCCGTGTTGTGGTGGAGCACAGACCCAAGAATGGTCCTGAAGGTGGATCAATTTCGTATTCATCACTCGTTTAAGAAAACCTTATCTGCTTTTATCAAGAATCCGAGCTGCGAAATTCGCATAGATTCGGCCTTCTCAAAAGTCATTCAAAATTGCGCCCTCAGGCCACCTAAAACTCCAACGGGAAAGCCCCTTGAACATTCACAGCAAACAGCCCCAGGGCAACCAGAACCCGAAGAACTGACAGGGACTTGGATACTTCCGCAAATTCAAACCGCTTACTGCGCTGCCAACAGGGAAGGTTTTGCCCACAGCGTGGAGACCTGGATTGACGGCGTTTTGGTAGGAGGGCTTTACTGCGTGTCGCTTGGCAAAGCAGTTTACGGGGAGTCGATGTTTAGCCTTCAAAAGGACACATCGAAGATTGCCCTAGCAGCACTGGTTGCATTTTCTCGGGCTAACCAGATTGTAATGATAGATTGTCAGCAAAACACCAGTCATTTAGCCTCTTTAGGCGCGCGTGAGATGCCAAGATCTGAATTTCTAGAGTCGATCAAGATCACACAAACACAAGTGTCTCCGACTTGGATATTTAGAACCGAATTTTGGAAGGAATTATCGGTT
>CAJAYT010000153.1 GCA_903949285.1 uncultured Burkholderiales bacterium | reverse complement strand
TGTGTTCGTTGAGTTCTTTACCACAGCACTTTTGCACAACCTGAAACAGGTAAAGGGCGGTTTCGCTATCTCCTTTTATGTGCAACATAGAAACGCAACATCTGTAATAGCCAAAGTGCTAACCATTACAGCGTCTGCAAGATGCCGTGTACGCAGGGCTTGCTCGTGTTGCTACAGACTCTGTGTCTGCCAACTTTATGCCTGATTCAATTCTTGTGTCAATTGGACTGCAAACTCCAACGTCATCCTTCACGGGTAGTGACAACAAGTCTCTGCTACTGCTCAGAATTTCCGTCCCTGCGACCACCAATGACCAGGTTTAGGGTGCCAGTTAATTGAGGGCACAACTCATTTTCAGTAGTAATAAATGGCGTCACAAATACGGTGTGTTACTTTGTGCGTCATAGTTATTTAGTCCACTCCAAAGAATTCAATATAAAAATACGGCTGAAATTAGGTGATTCTGGTGAGATTGATATTGATTTGCAAAGATGCCACATTCAGGTTGCCCTTGTCAGCGATCAGAGCATAAAGTTGCATTGCTTTTATTAACTAAAAAGGAGAGAGTAATGAGTAACTTAGCATCACTTAAATTGGTAGCCAGCAAGAAACCGCGCAGTATTGCCCCTGTCCAACATCGCAGAAATAAGATGGGTGCGAAACTGTGGGAACAAATCCAACTAGCTAAAAGTCAAATGGAGGGCACTGTATTCGCCCCCTTGAAGTACAGAACTGTTATTGACAGAGAAACAGGTATACGCAGACAAGTTGAATTACCCAAAAGGGTAAAGCCCTGGTGGTGGGTATCCCAGGAGGGTAAGGTGTGCGTATCTGTAAAGTATGGCAGTTACACAATTGAGTTAGCCCGCGGTAAACCCAGTGTCGAAGTAGCAAGTGCCAATGACTTAATCAAGACCCTGGAGACTATTAAAGTGGCAGTTGAAGCTGGTGAACTTGACGCCCAAATTGATGCCGCGTCCAATACTCTTAGGAGCGGATTTCGGGGCAAGTAATAGCGTCGTGTTAACACGACATGTAAATAAAGGGTAAATTGAGAGTTCTAAAGTACTCAATTCGCCCTATTTCTTTATGTGTCGTGAGTTGTAGTGTCGTGTAACACGACAGCACGTAACAAGGATAAGAAGCTTGAGGAACTAAATACTTATATGAGAAGTTATGAATTTGAATCCCAAACCCCCGCTGCACCAATCACGCCAGAGAAAGCCAGAATGGCAGCGCTCAAGAAACAGAAAGATGTTGCCACAATGGCAATTGATGCTGAGCGCAAACGTCAAACAATCGCACGGGCACAAAAGCAAATCGCTCGAGCATCCCTGACAAAGTAATCAAGCCAACTTGTCAGCCGCCATAGTAGCCGTCATCTTGCTGTAGTGGCGCTCAATCATGCCCACACTGGTTCCCATCTGCTTTGCCAATGTGTGTATGTCAATGCCCCGCGCCAGTGACTGAGTGGCATAAGTGTGCCTAAGACTATAGAGTGTTCGCGTCTGCCCACTGCCGTCTTCCAGTAACCCGCTTCTGGTCATCAAGTTTCTAAATATGTTGGGCATATGACTCAGCGTGTCACCATTGGGTCGCTTGAATACTGGCTTGTCTAACTTGGCATCAATAATCTCTGTCAAGTCCTTGTAAGGCAGTCCTTGCCAAACTAGTAGTCGTTCTAGCACCTCCACCACTTCGTGTCGTGCTATCAAATAACGCGGTCCAGTTTTACCTGACACCCATATACGCACATACCGCTTGCCATCCATCCAGTGCCACTGAATGTGTTTCCAACGCAAGGGCAGGGCTTCAGTGCCGTGTCTGATACCAGTTGCCAGCAAGAACTCCACATAAGCAATGCATAGTCGTCTCATCTCTGCTGTGTGGTCTGTGTAACTGCTCTCCAGCCAAGTGGGAAAGTAAGCACGCAGTTGTTCAATCTCAGCATCCGTAAATGCCGGACGTGGTTGGCTCTTGAGTCCTTTGGCATTCAGTATGGGTACTGCTCTATTAAGTCCAACTGCGCCGCACTCTCTGCCGTAATTGACCACACGTATGTAAGCACTGGCGTGATTGCGTTTGGTGCTTGCCATTGGTTGCTTGCCCATCTCTGCTTCACGCCAAGATTCAAAGTTTGCCAAATCATCTGCAGTTATTGATTCAATCTCGCGTGAACCAAAGAACGGTATCAAGTATTTGTTAATGGCAAAGGTGTAGTCTCTATATGTTCGCTTGCCAGTTTTGTTCTCCAGCATCTTTGCCATATTGCCAATCTCAGCCAGTGCCACTTGTCTAAAGGTCTTGCGCAGTACAGCAAGTCCTGCATCCGTCTTGGCTCTAGTGGCTTCATAGATGGCTATAGCCTGCACCTTGGCAGTATCTAAATCTTCAGTGCCTGTGCTGGCACTATGCCAATTGCCATTTGCTAACTTGAATCTACACTGCCACTGGTAACTGCGCTTTCGTTTAAACAGCGTTACAGCGCCACCCAGTAATGCGTGAGTTTTGGTATGGTCAGAGCGGCTAGTGGGGTTGGCTTGCGAGAAGATTTGCAGTAGGTTTGACATGGTGAGCATTTGTTAAAGCAATGCTCACAATTTTGTTTTCTATCGCAAAATAAAGCGACCGAAAACTTTCCAAATTTATATTTTTCTTGAGTGTAGATGCCGCTGTGTCAGCATCAGATTCCATTACCTGCCACTAAAACCGTTGCAGATAAAACACGGTATTTTGTAATGCTTAACTTATTGGTTTTAAACGGTCTATGCAACCTAAAGTAGTATTTTCAATCCTCTGCTCTACCGACTGAGCTACCGGGCCATAAGGGATGAAATTATAGCATTAAGTCTAGACTTGGGCCAAGAGCTTGCAATCGGGGTGCAAACTGGGTTTTTAGCTTGAAAAACAGATCGAAAAACAGGTTTTTCAAGGCCTTTCTACGCAGTTGGGAATAGCCCATCCTGGTGAGAAGGTAATTTGGGGTTTAGGGCAGCCAGTTTGACTCAATGAATTTCAATTCTACTTAAAACACTAGCGAAATTTAATTAAAGCTGAGCAAGCTTCATGATTAATTGCAAACTACAGGCAGGGTGAGTGTCCCACTTAAGGTGCCACTGCTATTGCCTTGAACATGACACGTAACACTTGGGCTACCAGTTGGTTGAGTTTTGACATCTACTTCGTATGCTACATTGTTAGAAGGTACAGGAATAGAAAAATTAGCAGTAATTGGGGTGCCAGGGGTAGAGCTACCTGTAATTGTTAGTAAGTTTGTAGAAGTTGTGTTTTGCCCGGATGTTAGAGTTGTTACGTTATCGTACAAAACAACACTTTGTCCAGTAGGTAATCCGGTCACATTAACTGTTACTGTATATCCCGCTGCTAGCGCAGTTGACGCAATTGTTACAGCAGCACTAGGTGAGGCTGCATTTTGAATTGCAGTTGAATTAGGCGCAATGTACTGAGTTGCGCCAGAAAGCATGTTTGTATAATAGTTAGCGTAAATATCGGGGGTATCACCTACATTTTCGTCAAAAATTACTTGGTTCATAGCTGCAGCTAAATTCGCTAAAGCTGGATTGGCACTTGCTTGATCAAGGTAGTCAAAATAAAGTTTATTTGCCGATGAAACTACATTTGCAAAAAATGCATTGTTAACTAGAGTAGCGGCATCGCTTTCACTTAGGTTCCGTTCTTTCATAGCGGCCACAATCAGAGTGGTGATAGGGGTAATTATTGAAGATCCTGGCGGAGCCGTAAGTGTGAATCCCTCGACAACAGGATTATTGGGTAGATATTGATCAATAGTGGTTCCTGCAGTTGCAACGACCAGGATCGAATGAGCGTTTAATTGTGCGTTAGTTACCCCAGTTAGTGTGTACCCACCGCTCCTATTGGTGGTTGTTGTGGGCTCTCCTGCGTCACATATTAAGTTGTCGTTTAGATCTAGGCATACAGTAGCCAAATACAAGTAACCATCAATGGCTTTGCCTGAAACGGTATTTGCATTGTTAGAGCCACCCCCACCTCCGCCACATGAACATATGAGAATCAAAAAAATTAATGATATTGTGCATTTAGTGATTTTTAGCATTATGGGCAACTTGAGTTTGATGTTTATGAGAGAAATTATAATTAAATAGTAAAAGTTATTGAAAGCTTACTAAGCTTAATTTACGAGTCCAGTCCAAGCGTTAATTAAATTGACGCTTCCATACATTACGTTTTGAGAAACGTGGCAAATTTGAAGATTTGTTACAAATTCCCTGAAATTATCAAACTACGATCAGTGGTAAATTAGAGTGAGACGCATTTTGAGCACAACAATGGTCCGACAACATTAGGGTTTGTATCAGTAACTTTAATGTCTTATACTTTTAATTGGTCAAACATTTTGTTGTTGCGATTAGTTTGGCATATGGTTTGAGATCAATCAATATCAGATAATAGATCAGGATATAGTTTAAGTCGTCGAATTTAGTAATCGAATGTAATTGGTGAAACTACTGCTTGAACAAAATTGTCAAATAATTTTTAAAATAAATGAAAAATATCAAAATTATTAATTTAATAGTCTCACTTTTTGTTACTCTTTTAGTTTCTAGTTGTGGTGGTGGCTCAACCTCAGCGACATTACAAACTTATACGGTTGGAGGTAAAGTTTCGGGTTTAAGTAATGGTAAAACTGTTGTTCTAAATGACAATGGAGGTGATGCAAATTCAATCACGGGAGGAGGTACTGGGTCAGATCTCTATACTTTTGCAACAGCAATATCCGCTGGTGGATCCTATGCTGTTTCAGTGGTAACTCAGCCTGCAGGGATGACTTGTTCAGTTGGCAATGGTGCTGGATCAGTAGCGTCAGTAAATATCACAACTATTTCTGTAACCTGCTACAAAAACCCGGCTTTTGCCTATGTAGCTAACTCAGGGGATAACACTGTATCTGCTTACACCATCAATCCCACAACTGGAGCTCTAACTTCTGTTGGTGCACCTGTTGCGACTGGTATAAGTCCAAGGTTTGTAGCAGTACCCCCAAACGGCAAATTCGCATACGTTACTAATCAGTTAGACAGCACCGTATCTGCTTATACGATCAATCCTATTAACGGCGGTCTTAGCTCCGTTGGTGCACCAGTCTCTACTGGTTCACATCCAACCGGCATTACAGTAGATCCCAGTAGTAAATTCGTATATGTATTAAACCTAAGCGACAACACTGTATCTGCCTATGCTATCAACAATAGCACTGGGCTTCTTACTTCCGTTGGTGCACCCGTGGCTACGGGTACAAACCCATTTGGTATAGCATTTGATTATGCTAGCAGATTCGTGTATGTGACAAATAGAGGAGATAACACAGTATCTGCTTATAGTATCGACAATACCAATGGAGCTCTTACCTCTGTTGGCGTACCAGTGGCAACTGGAAATAGTCCACTGATGGTAGCGGTAGATTCAACAGGCAAGTTCGCTTATGTGACAAATAAGAACGATGATACTGTGTCTGCTTACACCATCGACTCTTCAACTGGAGCTCTAACGCCTGTTGGTGCAGCAGTCACTACTGGTTCTAGTCCATTCGGCATTACAGTAGATCCCAGTAGCAAATTCCTATACGTAGCGAATTCTAATGACAACACTGTATCAGCTTATGTCATTAACTCCACAACTGGAGCTCTTACGCCTGTTGGTGCCGCAGTAGCTACTGGAAATACTCCATGGGTTATTGCATCAGATTTCAGTGGTAAATTCTTATTTGTAGTAAATGCAAACGACAACAATGTATCTACATTCAGTATCAACTCTAATTCTGGTGCTCTTACTCCTGTAGGTTTGGGAGTAGCTGCAGGTGTAAGTCCTTATGGACTGGCTGTAGCTCCAGCTCAATAATTGAACCTATCTAAATGTAAGAAAGGTTGATAGCACCTAATTGATAACTTTCGGAAGATTTAAAGCTCGCAAGGGTCAATTAGGCAGATACTTTAAGTCGAAAATAAAAATCAAGCGTCCGTCTTCCAGCAACCGGACGCTTGTCCTAAAAGATCACTTGCCCTGAAATCCGCTCCTTAGCGTTTTGGAAGCGGCATCTATTTGGGCGTCAAGTTCACCAGCTTCAACCGCCACTTTGATAGTCTCAAGGGTCTTGATCAAGTCATTGGCAGTTGCAACTTCAACGCTGGGCTTGCCCTTAGATAACTCCAAGGTATAACTGCCATACTTGACAGATACACATACTTTACCCTCCTGTGACACCCACCACCAGGGCTTGATTCTTTTGGGTAATTCAACTTGTCTGCGTATACCTGTTTCCCTGTCAATAATAGTTCTGTACTTCATTGGGGCGAAGGTAGTTCCCTCCATTTGACTTTTAGCCAGTTGGATTTGTTCCCATAATTTTGCTCCCATTTTGTTTCTGCGGTGTTGAACAGGGGCAATATTGCGGGGTTTCTTGCTGGCTACCAATTTAAGTGATGAAAGTGCGCTCATTTGTTTCTCCTATTAAGTTAATGAAGCAGGGCAACTTTATGCTCTGATTGCTCACAAGAGCAAGAGAAATCTGACTGATCATGCAGAAAATATTTCCGGAATTGCCACATGCCAAATGATAGTTATCGAATGCATGAGTTTTATTAATTGAGTTATTCAGCGAGAGATGTCCAAGCGTCAATTTAATTGACGCTTGAGAGGGTTGCTGTGGCCGCGATATTTGTGGTTAAGTTGTTGATCAGCCACACGACTTCACTAAATATGATCAAAGATCAGCAATTAATTTCGCATAAGAAAAGCATTGTTTTCTTATGCGATTTATAAGTCATTGAAATCATTAGTGAAAATCAGCCTGATACCTTGTCGGGTTATTGATCGCGAAGATTGACAAAAGAATACATACTTAAAACACAATTTTGATTAAGCAAGGAAAAATAAATGTCACAAGCCAAAACACTTACGCAAGACGAGTACGAAAAATTATTTGCCTTCGTTGAAAATCGCAAATATGCACTGAGAAACAAGATGATCCTACTCACAGGCTTTAAAACTGGACTACGTGCCTCAGAATTAGCAGCTATTCGCTTGGGGCAGTTACTCAATGCAGACAAGCGAGTGAATGCAGAGTTCAAGTTGAGTGGTGATCAAACCAAGGGGCGTCACCCGCGGACAATTTATCTGTCTGACGCTTTACGTGAGGAATTACAGACGTATATTGATCTAAGAGGCGACTATGAGCCTGCACATCCTGTATTTGTAACTGCTGGTGGCAAGCCATTCACTGCCGCAGTGATGACACAACACTTGTATTGGTTGTTTAGGAAAGCGGGAATTGACGGTGCGTCAAGCCATACCTTAAGACGTCAATTCATCACAAAATTGGCTAGCAAGGGAATTGGTATCAAAATACTGGCTACGATGGCGGGGCATCGCTCGATCCAAGTAACTGCCAAGTACATCGACACGAACCCAGACATGCTTCGCAACGCTGCAAACTTGGCTGATCAAAGATCGCTTGATTGGATGGGCTAACTTGTTCATAAGTTGGTACGTGAATGGCTTTCATGATGGCTCCTTGTTTAAATATGTAGCAATTATGATTCAGTCGTTTTAAGAATACTAGATAGAAAATTGACCTATCATATATTCCATTTTAGAATATATAGATCATGGACAAACTATCTGCCATCCAAACCTTTGTTCGAGTAGCCGAAGCAGGTAGCTTTACTGCTGTCGCAAAAGAAATGGGTACAGCACAAAGCTCAGTTAGTAAGAGTGTTGCAGCATTAGAAAAAGATCTTGGCACCCAATTGCTGACGCGCACTACACGCTCGATTTCGCTCACTGAAGAAGGAGAGCGCTACTTTGAACAAGTTAGACGCTTGGTCTCCGAAATTCAAGATGCTGAATTAGCCCTTAAAAAAGGTGAGCATCAACTTTCTGGCATATTGAGAGTCGCGGCATCAGTTGGTTACGGTCGAAAAGTTTTAATGCCATTAATTGATCAGTTTTTAACTGAGCACCCAGAAGTCAAAATCGACTTAAATTTAAATGATGGCTTTATTGATATTGTTGAACAAGGCATTGATGTGGCCATTCGAATTGGTGAACTAGCCGATAGCTCACTTCTTGCCAAAAGAGTGGGTACCACCTATCGAGCATTAATGGCAAGCAAAAGCTACTTAAAGGCAGTCAAAAAAACCATTAGCGAACCTAAGATACCAGCAGATATTGCGCAACATGCCTGCATAATTTATACAGGGCTTCAAAGTAGGAATGTTTGGGAATTTAATTCCCAAGATGGCTCTACTGTAAAAGTAAGTGTATCGGGAAATTTTCAATCAAATAGTTCAGAAGCAATTAGAGCCGCTGGTATTAGAGGTATGGGTCTTTGTTATTCCCCAACTTGGCTTTTTGATAGTGAATTGAAATCTGGTGAGGTCAAAGTTCTATTAAGGGGTTGGCCAATGAGACCAATACCGATACACGCTGTTTATCCACCACAAAGAAAAAATTCTGCCAAGGTAAAGGCATTCGTTGATCATCTCTCAAGGAATATCGGCAAGCAATAGTACAGTCGTTTAAAAAGACAAATCAATAGCTCTTGCTCATCAAGTTCGCCAGCTTCAACTGCCACTTTGATAGTCTCAAAGGTCTTGATTTGGTCGTTGGCATTTGCTACTTCGACGCTGGGTTTCTATCGCTACTGCCTTGTGTGAAGTGTCGTGTAACACGACACCTATTTTGATGAGCGTAAAAAAAGCCGCACTAGGCAGGTTAGTTAGTTGTTCGATGGATATCAACTTTCCGCAATTCGAATTGCTTCGAATAAGTAATCCTTATCCTTCACTGTTACTTTATTTTTGGTTACGAAAATAACGCCGTAAGCGTGCGGGCAACACAGGTTGACCCAAGTCAATAGCCTGTGCTTGTTAATGTGGCTTCCAGTTGTGAGGTAGCAGGCCCTCTGCGGCCAAAAAGTAATCGCGTAGGATGGCTTTGGTAACAATTTCAGTAACAAGGGTGTTACATTTTTACAAACACATTTAATACCTATAAAAATGGTGGTGAGGACGGAAATACGTTAGCAGGTATGAGAATATTTTCTTGTAACTAAATATAGTTCCGTTTAACCAAGCAATGAAAATTCAAAATCAACAATCGTCCAGTCAAGGGAAGCTTGTAAAGTTAAATAACTTTCTTCGAAATCAGTTTCTCAGGTTGTTGGATTCAGTAGCTATTTGGGCGGCTAGATCACCTGCTTTAACTGTCACTTTTGAAGTCCTAAAGTTATTACAAGGAGTTGCAGGTTTCGTTTAATACGACATGTACGACTGAGTAGATTCGTATTAAACAATTGTTTCGTAAATCAGTTCGCTCGAAGTGGGGGGTAGTGTGAGAACTCTGCTCATTAAGGAGTTGATAGTCCAGTTACGAAAAAAGTCATTTATTATTATCAGAAGCTTGTCTCAACCATGGCGTGAAGAACATTAGCCTGGACAACGCCAAAGAACCTTGGAATAAAAGCTAATCGAAGAGTGAATGAGTTAACCAAATTTGGAAATTTGTACGAGGGCACAAACAGGGGCGTATATTTGTATATTTGATATCCTGTCACGAGTCCCATTGTTAAATCGATATTATCGGTGTATCCGTAGGTATAGCCCGTATAAGTACTTTCTTTGTAATTAGAGTTGTAATAATGACCAATAGTTATATGATTACTCAACTCTATATATGCGCCAGGATTTAAGTCGTTGTAACCGGTTGCTGAGTGAATGCTTGCAAGATGCAAGCCAATCATTATTGTGTCATTCTTGGATTCAGTAATGGTGTCTGCAAGAGCAATACTACAAAGTAAGTAAGTACCAAAGAATATTATTTGGCGTAGTAAAAATCGCATGATAATGAAATTACCTTATAGGAGTTTTATTTTATTTATATGCTTTATCAAAAAGTACTTCTGTTTTTATTGAAGCTAAAGAAACCTTATCGCCCAATGCTGATTTAAAAGCTTTTTCCTCAGCTGAGTGAAGTCATGATATCTGACTTAGTACAGGAAAATTGAATAGTTATTGGACCATGAAGTGTTCCCTTAATTTGTAATTAACACAGTGATGTAGAAGAAATTAAAAAAACTCGGTATTTGAGGGGGGATTCCTCCGCAGTTGGGAATAGCCCATCCTGGCGCAAAGGTAACCTGGTGTGGTCAAAAGGGAAGGGGCGGAATCGAACCGGGCTGAGTATGGATATATCCTTACTTTGACTAATGCCTACTTTATTAGTAGTAAGTCCACATTCTTAGGATTCGAACCGTCTTCTCCTTGCGCAAAATATCATAAATTAAGCGATGTTGGATATTAATTCTGCGTGAGTAAGCCCCTTTTAGATCACCAACCAACTTCTCATAAGGCGCCGGATTTTGGAGTGGGTCTATTTCTAAGATATTCAATAAAGTCTGTGCTTTATCTTTAAGGCCCGCGGTAGACAGTTTTTTAGCATCCTTAAGGGCAAATTTGGAATAAGCTAAATTCCAAGTCACCACTTCAATACCGTTTTACTTTTAGTAATAGGCTCAGCCATAGCGTCTTTAATTGACTCCCGCATTCCTGGAATTGCCAATAGA
>CAJAYT010000152.1 GCA_903949285.1 uncultured Burkholderiales bacterium | reverse complement strand
ATAGTGCTCCAACTCAAGATTTTGATCACCCTGTGTGGTATCTGGCGATATTTCAGGCGCTCGCTCCGCTATAGCCAGGGTAACAAGTTGCAAAAGCTCTGTCCATCGGTGCCAAGTATCAAACAAACGGGCCTGATCGGCACCAATGATTAAATAAATATCCGCACCGAGGTGCTGCTGGCGAAGATCATAGACCGTATCATAGGTGTAACTGACTCCGCTGCGTCTGAGCTCACACTCATCGATAATGACTTTTTCCAAGCCCTCAAACGCCAACTGGGTCATGCAAAGTCGGTGTTTGGGCGTGCTCAGGGACCGATTTTTATGAAGCGCACTCCCCGTTGGCACAACGTAAAGTGTGTCCAAACACAACTCCGCTATAGCCGTTTGAGCTAGCCGCACATGAGCCAGGTGAGGCGGGTCAAAGGCTCCTCCAAAAACCCCAATCCGAGGTCTTGCACTCAAGGACTTCTCGGCATTCAATGCAGAGCCACCTCTAAGACTTTGCGCATATCGCTGGGTCTGAGCGCAAGCACTCTAGCAAGCACTGCGGTCAGTGCTTGGGACATTAATCCGTTCACCAGATCCTGTGCAGGTGCAGGTGCAGGTGCAGGTGCAGGTGCAGGTGCAGGTGCAGGTGGAGTAGCAAGACCAGGTGCTTGACCAGGGATCATTACGAAATCCATTCTTTATGGATGAGAAAGTCTTTATAAAGCCTCTCCTCCTCAGAGCCCTCAGCGGGACGAGATTGATAGGACCAACTGACCATTGGGGGCATTGAGAGCAAAATCGACTCGGTTCTACCCCCCGATTGCAAGCCAAAGTGAGTCCCACGGTCCCACACCAGATTGAACTCTACGTAACGTCCACGGCGGTAGAGTTGGTGAGCACGCTCTTGCTCGGAGTAGGGCATGTTCTGTCTTCTCTCAACGATGGGCATGTAAGCTGTGAGGAAATGATCTCCAACGCTTTGCAACATCTGGAAACTCTTGTCTGCACCGAGTTCATTGAAATCATCAAAGAAAATGCCGCCTACCCCTCTTGGCTCATTTCTGTGCTTTAAATAAAAATATTCATCACACCACTTTTTAAATCTTGGATAAAGATCTGCACCAAAGGGTTTAAGGGATTTTTGGCAAGTTTGGTGAAAATGCACAGCATCTTCTTCGAATCCGTAAAACGGGGTCAAGTCCATTCCGCCCCCAAACCAAACGACAGGCGCAGCATTGAGGGGCTTTGCAATCAGCATCCGAACATTCATGTGCACTGTTGGCACATAAGGGTTGCGGGGGTGAAAGACCAGAGAGACGCCCATTGCCTCAAATGGGGCACCGTTGAGCTCAGAGCGGTGTTGGGTCGCAGAGGGAGGAAGGTTTGGACCACTCACGTGAGAGAAGCCGCACCCAGCGCGCTCAAACACGGGCCCCGCCTCTAAGATTTGTGTGACGCCGTAGCCTTGCAGTTTCTCCGTTGGCTCCTTGCTCCATTCGTCCCTCGTCACTGATGAACCGTCACGCTTTTGCACATCAGTCATGATGGATTCTTGTAGACTTTTAAGATAAGTTACAACGCTTTGTGAGGACACTTGCATCAAATGAATACCCTTAATTTTGGTGCACTGATTGCTGAATAACTCATTCTTGAAACACTGACTATGGGTTCCATAATGGTTGGATCAATGATTTAGAGCTCTGTACCCTATATCTTTCCTGTACTGTGCCCCATCGAAATGAATTTTCTCAAGGACGCTATATGCCAGTTGTTGCGCCATTTTCAAAGTCCCACCTAAAGCAGTAACGCAAAGCACTCGCCCACCCGTGACCTTGTAGACACCGTCCGCCGTGCTGGTACCCGCATGAAAGACCATCACATCAGCCTGATCCGAGGGCAGACCAGTGATCACATCGCCTTTGCGAGGGCTTTGAGGGTAACCCGCTGCAGCCATCACCACCCCAAGTGCAGGACGGCGATCCCAGTCCAACTCAAGTGCATCTAGGGCAGGCCAGTGGGAGGTCTTCTCGTGGTGATCGGATTTGCTTGAATCTTTGTCTTTGGCGTGTAAGGCGTGAATAGCGCTTAGCTGGCTTTGGGTTGCACTCATCAACACATCAACCAAATCTGTTTTCAGACGCATCATGATGGGCTGGGTCTCGGGATCCCCGAGCCTGCAATTAAATTCTAAACACTTGATGTCACCCGCTTTGGTAATCATCAAACCAGCGTACAAAAATCCGCTGTAAGGTATACCGTCATTTGCCATCCCTTTCAAAGTGGGATTGATGATCTCACGCATCGCTTTGGCATGTATTTGAGGGGTAACGACGGGTGCGGGTGAATACGCACCCATCCCGCCGGTATTGGGCCCTTGGTCGTTATCTTGTAAGCGCTTGTGGTCCTGACACGTCGCCAAAGCAACACTGTTCAAGCCGTCGCTCACCACAATAAAGCTGGCTTCCTCGCCCTCTAAGAACTCTTCAATGACGACCCTGGCTTGGCCGTTGTGTTGAACGCCTGTATCCTCCCCACCCAGCATAAAATCAATCGCGTCATGTGCTTCTTGTGTCGTCATTGCGACGACAACCCCTTTGCCCGCAGCGAGTCCGTCGGCCTTGATCACGATAGGGGCACCGTGTTTTAGGACATAGTCATGCGCAGCAAAGGCGTCTGTGAAGCTCTCGTAGCGGGCGGTGGGAATGGAGTGGCGAACCATGAAGGCTTTGGAGAAAGCCTTAGAACTCTCGAGCTGCGCTGCCTCGCGGGTGGGGCCAAAAATACGCAATCCGTGTGCCCGAAACTCATCGACTACACCCAGCGCCAAAGGGGCTTCAGGTCCCACTACTGTTAGAGTAATTTGCTCCTTTTGCGCCCACTCTCTTAGTTGAACAACATCCGTTAAGGGCAAATTGATCAGGTTTTTATCTCTCTCAGTGCCACCGTTACCGGGCGCCACATAAACCGATTGAACCCTCTCAGACTGGGAAAGTTTCCAGGCCAATGCGTGCTCTCTACCGCCTGAGCCAATCACTAAAATTTTCATTATGAGATAACTTTCTTTAGCCGATTTTAAAAATTACAAATCTAGTGCAGCGTTGTGATAAACCTCTTGGACATCATCTAAATCCTCTAAAGCGTCCAAAATCTTTTGCATCTTAAGCGCTTCATCCCCCGTGAGCTCAATCACGCTTTCTGCACGCATGGTCACCTCCGCATGCTCGGGTTTGAGCCCTGCTGCCTCTAAAGTGTGTTTGACACCCTCAAAGTCAGAGGCAGACGTGATCACCTCAGTCGCACCGTCATCCTCCGTCAAAATATCCTCTGCTCCTGCCTCAAGCGCGGCCTCCATCAATTGCTCCTCTGGCGTACCGGGGGCAAATATCATCTGTCCACAATGCTTAAACTGAAAAGCAACAGAGCCCTCGGTTCCCAAATTACCGCCGCCTTTGCTGAGGACGTGACGAACCTCTGCGACGGTCCTGACTTTGTTGTCGGTCATGGTGTCAATGATGATGGCTACACCGCCAATCCCGTAGCCTTCATAACGAATTTCTTCGTACTGAACGCCCTCCAACTGACCGGTGGCTTTATCAATATTTCGTTTAATCGTATCAGCGGGGAGATTCGCCGCCTTGGCCTTCTCAATGGCCAAACGAAGCCTTGGATTAGCCGATAAATCAGCCCCGCCAGAGCGTGCAGCGACCATGATCTCACGGATGACGCGCGTCCAGACTTTGCCTCGCTTCTCATCTTGACGCCCCTTACGGTGCTGAATATTTGCCCATTTACTATGACCTGCCACGGTTGCGACCCTTCTTTATTGATTGAATAACTCTCTTGGATTTTAAGCCACGAAGCGCGCCGCAACTTAAGGCGAGCCGGTATTACGTATCCAAAAGCAAGTATTTTTGTTTTTACCAAAAAAGTAGGCCCCAATGAAGGGGCCTAGTAATCAAGATGATTTCAAAGTTATCCAGCTTAGTTGGCCTGTGCCTCCTCGGGCTCTGCTGGCTCGGATTTAGAGGCCTTGGTGTCTTTCTTGGGTAAGGGTTGGATATCAAGGATGACCTCATCCTTATCGTCCAGATCTACCGTTAAGCGGCCACCCTCCATCAAACGACCAAACAGCAACTCGTCAGCCAAGGCTCTGCGGATCGTTTCTTGGATCAACCGTTGCATAGGCCTTGCACCCATTGCAGGATCAAAGCCCTTCTTAGCCAGGTATTGACGCAATTTATCAGTGAAGGTCACTTCCACTTTTTTGTCTGCAAGTTGGGTTTCAAGTTGCAGCAAGAACTTATCAACAACCCTCAGGATGATCTTCTCATCCAAGGCTTTAAAGCTCACAATAGCGTCCAAACGGTTTCTAAACTCGGGCGTAAAGAATCGCTTGATATCAATCATCTCATCGCCGGACTCGCGAGCGTTGGTAAATCCTATTGTTGATTTGTTAAGCGCCTCAGCCCCAGCGTTGGTAGTCATGATCAAAATGACATTTCTAAAGTCAGCCTTGCGCCCGTTGTTGTCGGTGAGCGTTCCGTGGTCCATCACCTGGAGGAGCACGTTAAAGATGTCTGGATGCGCTTTCTCGATCTCGTCTAGGAGCAATACTGCGTGCGGCTTTTTGGTGATGGCCTCAGTTAAGAGTCCGCCTTGATCAAATCCAACGTAACCGGGGGGCGCACCTATCAAACGACTTACCGCGTGCCGCTCCATGTACTCAGACATATCAAAGCGGATGAGCTCAATACCCATGATGTAAGCAAGTTGCTTGGCGGCCTCTGTCTTACCCACACCTGTTGGTCCACTAAAGAGGAATGCGCCAATGGGTTTATCTTCCTTACCCAGTCCTGATCTAGCCATTTTGACTGAGGATGCGAGGGCCTCAAGAGCCTTATCTTGACCAAAGACAACATTCTTCAAATCACGCTCAAGCGTTTGCAACTTACCCCTGTCGTCATGCGAAACACTCGCGGGCGGAATTCTTGCAATCTTTGCCACGATGTCTTCGATCTCAGACTTATTAATGGTCTTCTTTCTCTTGCTAGCAGGCAAAATACGCTGCGCAGCACCAGCCTCATCAATCACGTCAATCGCCTTATCAGGCAGATGGCGATCGTTGATGTACTTGGCACTCAACTCAGCTGCCGCTTGCAAAGCAGTTAAGGCGTACTTAACGTTGTGATGTTCCTCAAACCTTGATTTGAGGCCCTTCAATATGTCAACCGTTTGCTCAACAGAGGGCTCGACCACGTCGACCTTTTGGAAACGCCGTGACAGCGCAGCGTCCTTCTCAAAAATGCCCCTGTACTCCGTGAAGGTGGTGGCACCAATGCACTTTAACTGGCCCGAACTCAGCGCAGGCTTGAGGAGGTTGGAGGCATCCAAGGTGCCCCCCGAGGCCGCGCCCGCACCAATCAAGGTGTGAATTTCATCGATAAATAAGATGGCGTGTGGCTTGTCCTTGAGTGTCTTTAAGACCCCCTTTAAGCGTTGCTCAAAGTCACCCCTGTACTTGGTACCGGCCAAAAGTGCACCCATATCCAAGGAGTAAACATTGGCCTCCATCAAGATCTCTGGCACGTCTTTTTGTGTGATGCGCCATGCCAAGCCCTCAGCAATGGCGGTCTTGCCCACCCCTGCCTCGCCGACCAGCAAAGGATTGTTTTTTCGCCTTCTGCACAGAATCTGTATGACCCGCTCGACCTCAAACTCGCGACCAATCAATGGATCGATTTTTCCGTCCTTGGCCATCTGATTCAGATTTTGTGTGAACTGCTCAAGAGGAGACGCTTTACCGTCCCCCTTCTCCACAGTCTCCTCACCCTCAGCGCTCGTGTTGTCGGTCGCTTTAGTGGGCTCAGGAGGATCTGTCTTTTTAATGCCGTGGGCAATAAAGTTGACCACATCCAAGCGGGTGACCCCTTGCTGATGCAAATAATAAACTGCGTGTGAGTCTTTCTCGCCAAATATGGCAACCAAGACATTAGCACCTGTAACCTCTTTTTTACCGTTCCCCGTTGACTGAACGTGCATGATGGCACGTTGAATCACACGCTGAAAACCAAGCGTTGGTTGTGTGTCGACTTCGTCGGTACCCGCCACCTGAGGGGTGTTGTCTTTGATGAAGTTTGATAGCGATTTACGCAAATCATCAATGTTGGCTGCGCACGCTCTAAGGACCTCTGCAGCGCTTGGGTTATCCAACAAGGCTAACAAAAGATGTTCGACGGTGATGAACTCATGTCGCTGCTGGCGAGCTTCGACAAAGGCCATATGCAAGCTCACTTCTAGTTCTTGGGCAATCATGAATTTTTCCTCTTATCTGTCTTTGACAATGTTACTTTAATACGAAATCGCTTGCATTTTTGATATTTCTGTCAGATCTTAGTTAAATTTAACCAGAAATGGCATCCAGTTCTCGATTTATTGCACCGGTTCACTCACACACTGCAGTGGATGGCCATTTTTAAGGGCAGACTCAGTGACTTGGTCGACCTTGGTGGCGGCGATATCTTTGGAGTAAACCCCGCATACGCCCTTGCCATCCAGATGAATTTTCAACATGATTTGTGTCGCTGTCTCTCGGTCTTTGTTAAAAAACTCTTGGAGCACCAACACCACAAACTCCATAGGCGTGTAATCATCGTTCAACAAAACAACCTGGTACATCTGAGGCGGCTCAGTTCTGAGAGTTCTTCTCTCCAAAAGAGCCGTGCCCCCATCATCTGAGTTCGGTTTGTGAGCCGGCAGACTAGGCGTCTTGGGAGGAGACGGATCCTTGGGATTCGTAGCCATTTCGGGTGATTTGATGATCAAACTATTTGAGGTTTGGGTAGGGGAGATTGGACTATGCATAAGCTCATTTTAACGTGCTGACTCGAAAATCATCTTTCTATTTGTAATGTAGGCGTACATCGACCCTTGCGCGACTCAAGCATGCGTCTTCATTCCTTTATCACCCAACACATGCGGCAAGGGGGATGACGTTTGACACAGGATTTGACCAACTCGCGACGATGGGGCTAACCTTAAGAGTCGTTTGTTTGTTATCTAGTTTGCTATATTGAGCCGTATTTCTATTTTTAAAGGTAACTTTGAAAGGTTCTTTTAACTATTCCAAATGATATTAAATAGTACTTAATAACTACCAAGCGAGGCCAAGCCAATCTGAACCAATCTGAGCGAAGGCTTGCCCCGTTCTCGCCCCAGCGTGTATGATTGAGCAAATATACTCAATTGAGAAGGCTTCGAATTGTCTATCGAATCGATACGCGATCAATCCACCAATGCAGTGATGGCCAATCCATTTGCTGCGAGTTGGGCCAGCGAACAAGCTTCGCCTGTGTCATTGCAGCCGACAGAGGGTGCCAAAACTGCCAACACAGGTGCAGCCGACGGATCGGGCGTGTATTTCGACGCCACCCAAAAACTAGCTCAAGCAACCCTATTGGCGCTCAAAGCGCAAAGCAATCATTCGGGCACTCCCTTTGCAGGCTCCAATGCCACAACGCCCACAACCTATGCTCAGCAAGCGTCTCAAACAAAAATGGGGGCGAGTAACAATACGGGCAACTACACTCACCTGCCCAAAGCCAACTCAAGCGTCAATTCAGCCCTGACCCTCAGTAGCATCAACACCATACCTGAGTTTCAGACCTTTATGAGCCAGATGTTTGAAACGCTCAAAACCATTAACCAAGTACCCAGCGCCTCTAAAGATATAGACAGTCTCAACAAAAACAGCGTCAAGGCACTCACGATCTCCAATAACAACTATTACCACCAAGGCTATGATCAAGACTCCTTTGATCTGCTCAGATCTAAATTAAAGTATTTGGCGGACCAAACTCAAAAGGCGCTTGCGCTTGCAAACCCATCTCTGAACATCCACCCCCCGTCCATCACCCCGGGACAAAAAACCCCAGACTTCTCCAAAGACTCCACCAGCGCACCGCCCCTTAACTCGGACAATTTGGTCACCAATCCACACCTACAAAAGCTCAACGAGACCTACAACAGCTTAGTCTCCAGCCTGCAAGGCAATGTCAGCGCGTCTTCACTTGCCTCATTTGTGCAAAATCTCCAGCACCAGGCACACGGTTTTAGTGGCAGCGGGATTATGGTCAACACAAGCGCTTAATACTTAAGCGCTTAATACTCAAGCCACTTCAACACGAGCCGCCTCACCCGGGGTTAGCAAAGTCAGCAAGAAACGGGTGGTTCCCCTCCCTGCTCCCGGTCTATGATTCGCTCACGACAAACAAGCTTAAAGTCCGCCCAACTGAGTTAAACCATGATCATCCCAGATGCGAGCTCCCAGGGCCAAGAGCCCCTTGAGCGTCAATACAAAATTGTTAAAAAATCGATTGATTACCTGCGCAAGCACGTCAAAGATCAACCCTCTCTGGCTCAACTTGCCCGCGAAGTTCACATGAGCGAGTTTCACCTGCAACGCGTTTTTACGGACTGGGCGGGTATTTCACCTAAAAAGTTTCTGCAATACCTGACCAAAGAATATGCACTGAGTGCACTAACCCTGTCCACCAGCGTGGAGCAAAGCGCTTTAGACCTTGGGCTATCAAGCCCTAGTCGTCTTCACGACTTAATGATCAAGTGCGTTGCTATGACCCCGGGTGAGGTGAAGGCAGCAGGCAAAGGGGTTCACATTAAATTTGGACACTCGCTCACCCCCTTTGGTCTTGCACTCATTGGTTGGACTGACAAAGGGATTTGTCATTTGATGTTCAACGATGTCTTAAAAGATGCGCAAGAGGAGCTGGAGCTTATGTGGCCGAGTGCTCAGTTCAGCCAAGACTCAAAAGGCGCAGACCATTGGATACAACGCATCTTTTTCCCAGGCACTGCAAGCCCCCCCACTCAAGATCAACCCAGCTTACAGGTATTACTCAAAGGAACGCAGTTTCAAATGAAGGTTTGGGAGGCGCTGCTCAAAACACCCCCCCGTGCACTCACCACTTACGGCGCAGTTGCGCAACAGTTGAATGCTCCATCGGCGCACCGTGCAGTTGGAACAGCTATTGGTAAGAACACAATTGCTTATCTGATACCCTGTCACCGTGTGATCCGAGCCTCAGGCGAGTTCAGTGATTACAGGTGGGGCGTCGAGCGCAAGATGGCGATGATTGGACGCGAGGCTGCTCTACAAGCCTAACAAATAACCCAGGCAAAGTACTCTAGCCAACAAGTGCGGGGGGCGCGCTCGTTGGCTCGCAATCTCACATGTTCTCGATCATCTCCTGCCCGAATGCTGAGCAACTAATCTGCACCGCGCCTTGCATGCGTTTGGCAAAGTCGTGTGTGACTTTTTTACTGAGGATCGATTTCTCCATCGATTGAATAATCAAATCTGCTGCCTCAGACCAACCCATGTGTCTAAGCATCATCTCGGCACTCAAAATCTCAGAGCCCGGATTGGCGTAGTCTTTTCCTGCATATTTGGGGGCTGGCCCGTGAGTGGCCTCAAAGCAAGCAACAGAATCAGACATATTTGCACCGGGCGCAATGCTTGTGCCCCCTACCTGCGCAGCGAGCGCATCAGAGATAAAGTCACCGTTTAAGTTAAGGGTTGCAATCACACTGAACTCAATAGGGCGAATTAAGATTTGTTGCAAGAAGGTGTCCATCACCGTATCTTGGACAATGATTTCTTTACCTGTTTTGGGATTTTTAAATTTACAAAGCGGCCCCCCGTCAATGACCTGGGCACCAAACTCTTTAACCGCAACCTCATACGCCCAGTCTCTAAAGGAGCCCTCGGTGAACTTCATGATGTTTCCCTTGTGGACCAAGGTCAAACTGGGCTTGTTGTGATCAATGGTGTACTGCAGCGCCTTTCTAACAAAACGTTGCGTGCCCTCTTTAGAAACCGGCTTGATGCCGATCCCAGAGGTAGCTGGAAAACGGATCTTATTGACGCCCATCTCTTTGGTGAGAAAGCCGATTAATTTTTTAGCCTGCTCAGAGCCAGCCTCAAATTCGATCCCCGCGTAAAGGTCCTCCGAGTTCTCTCTAAAAATCACCATATTCGTTTTCTCAGGCTCTCGCACCGGTGAGGGTACACCGCTGAAGTAACGAACTGGGCGCAAACACACATACAAATCAAGCTCCTGTCTGAGAGCAACATTTAAGGAGCGGATATCGCCGCTGACTGGGATTGTCAAAGGCCCTTTGATGGACACCACATAGTCGCGCAATGCCTGGATGGTCTCTTGCGGCAGCAACTCACCCTTGCCGTACAACTGAAGGGCCTTGTCCCCAGCGAAGACCTCCATCCACTGTATTTGTTTTTTGCCGCCGTACGCCTTAGCTACAGCCGCGTCGACCACCTTTTTCATCACGGGTGTAATGTCAACGCCTGTGCCGTCGCCTTCAATGAAAGGAATAATGGGGTGATCGGGAACGCTTAAGGTGTGATCTGAATTAACAGTAATTTTCTCGCCAACACCTGGCACTTTAATGTGCTTGTACATCAAATATCTCCAAAGAGGACTATGATCAAACGCTAGTATGGATCTTTACTAATACGACCTAAAATCTCCACACTCCTGGCGAATAATAGCATTAAGATTACCGTAGAAATTTTCTCCAACAGGTGAGTCCATTGAGTTAGAAAAGTCTCAGCCTCCTCAATTCAATAAATTCACCCACATGCAACCAACCCCCGTGCAACCACCACTCTTTCAAGTAATGCCCATGTTGATATACAACCCCGTCCTGCCAAGCGACTGCAAGTCAACCCTCCCCTCGCAGGGTCTGAGGCTAGCAAATGCGGTTCAAAGTTTCAAACTCCGTATTCAGGCACTTTTATGGATCACAACTGCGCTTTTGTGCACTCAACCGAGTTGGTCGCAAACCCCTCCTCCGCCAGCGCCCCAAACGGGCTTACCCAGAGTGACACTTCAAGCGGGCATGTTCCAAATAGATGCCCAAGTCGCGAGTACAGACTATCAGCGCGAAGTGGGTCTTATGTTTCGCCCCCAAATGCCTCAGCATGAGGGGATGTTGTTTGTGTTCGAGCAAACCTCTCCCCAATGCTTTTGGATGAAAAACACCATACTCCCTTTGTCGGCCGCGTTTATTGAAGCGGACGGTACGATCGTAAACATTGAGGACATGAAGCCGCAGACCACGGACTCACACTGCTCGCTAAAACCCGTGCGCTTTGTGCTTGAGATGAACCAGGGTTGGTTTAAAAAGAAAGGCCTTAAAGCAGGAGCCAAATTGTTAGGCTCCCCCTTTAAGACCAACTAAGATTAACGATCATCACCTGCCTAAGGCACCCAAAAAAAATGCCGGAATCGCTGAACTAATCCAGCCATACCGGCACTCTCGCCTTTGACTTTTAATGTTGAACACTAAAAGTCAATGCGCATTTAAGTCTCAAGCAAAATTAGCCTCAACGAAGCTCCAGTTCACCAAGTGCTCAAGGTAAGTTTCAACGAATTTTGGGCGAAGATTTCTGTAATCAATGTAGTAAGCGTGCTCCCACACATCAACAGTCAAGAGTGCTTTGTCAGCCGTCGTCAAAGGCGTACCTGCAGCGCCCATGTTAACGATATCAACGCTGCCGTCCGGCTTTTTAACAAGCCAAGTCCAACCAGAGCCAAAATTACCGACAGCTGATTTAACAAAGGCTTCCTTGAAAGCTGCGTAGGAACCCCACTTTGCGGTGATCGCCTGAGCCAAAGCGCCTTTTGGCTCACCACCACCGCTTGGCTTCATGCAGTTCCAAAAGAATGTGTGATTCCAAATTTGCGCAGAATTGTTGTAGATACCGCCGCTGGACTTTTTGATGATTTCCTCCAGGGACATGGATTCAAACTCAGTCCCCTTTTGTAAATTATTCAGATTGACCACATAAGCATTGTGGTGCTTGCCGTGGTGGAACTCCAGGGTCTCTTTGGAATAATGAGGAGCCAAGGAGTCGATGGCATAGGGTAGGGGTGGTAGGGTGTGTTCCATGATGGTGAGGCCTTTTAGTAAAAAACGTAGTAACAATAAATTGCAAAATTGGGTTTTTTGGAATCAAAATCTGCCGTCCTTGGATGTCAGATCTGTCTCCTGAGAAGCTTATTTTAGTACGATGCTAAATATGGCGCTTATTTTACGGATTTCAAGCGTACCTCACTCACGACCAGGCCCACCTCGCCGTCACTCATCACCGCTTTAACGCCTTGCCCGGGTGTGGCCTGCTTGGCGGTGGTGATCGGCTCGCCCTTTTGATCGCTGAGCCAAGCGTAGCCGCGTTTTAAGACCAAAGATGGGTCAAGAAGTTCTAATCGAATGCTGGATTTTTGGAGTCTATCCTTTTGAAACTGCACCAACTCTTTCAATCCTCGCTCGAGCCTGATCCCCAGTAACTGGGATTTGTTGTTGGACTGTGCAATGGGCAAACGCACACACTCTTTCATTCTGTTGAAGGAGTGCGTCAAGCGCGCTTGCTCCAGGTGCAGTCTTGCGGAAGGCCTGCCAATTCGGTCTTGGAGGTAGTCCATTTTCTGCTCAGCACGGTCAATCGTTAAATGCGCTCCTCGCGTCAAAAGCTCAAAGAGGTTTTGAACACTGCGCAGCAAAATATCCCTCGGGACAGCGCAAAGCTCAGCCGCAGCGGTGGGCGTAGGAGCCCTTAAATCAGCGCAAAAGTCTGCAATCGTAAAGTCAGTCTCGTGCCCTACCCCGCTAATAATGGGCACGGGACTTTGAACGATGGTTCTAGCAAGCTCCTCATCGTTAAAGCCCCAAAGATCTTCTATCGATCCCCCCCCGCGCACAAGCAATATGACATCAACAGATGGAACGCTGTACAACAGCTTTAATGCTCTAACGAGAGAGCCAGGTGCCTCTAAACCTTGAACAATAGCGGGACTTATCACGACTTCAGTATGAGGCACCCTTCGCCTCAAAGCAGTACAAACATCGTGCAAAGCTGCAGCGTTAGGAGAGGTAACCACCCCAATCCTTCGAGACATTGAGGGAACCGGTCTTTTGCGAGTCTCCTCAAAGAGTCCCTCTTCCTCCAGTTTGGCTTTTAGCTTTAAGAACTGTTCATATAAAGTCCCAAGCCCCGCTTTGCGCATGGACTCCACCACCATTTGCAATTCGCCCCTGGCCTCGTAGACCCCCAACTTGCCAAATACCTCTACAGACTCTCCGTCTTTAGGCGCAAATTGAAGCTGCGATGCAGCGCGTTTAAACATAGCGCAGCGCAGTTGGCCCTCTGCGTCTTTGATGGAGAAATAACAGTGTCCGCTGGAGGCCCTCGTAAATCCACTGATCTCACCCTTTACTGCCACAGGGTTGAATCTGGATTGCAAAGCATCGGAGACTGCTTTGCAAAGCGCACCAACGCCCCAAATGCGCCTGGAGGGGCTTTGGTTATCGGCTAAAAGTTCGGTATTAAAGGTCATTAATCAGTCGTAAAAATTTAAAAACACAGCGGCCGTGTCACTTTTCTATGAAAGTTAAACACACACCTTAAACCGCAACACCCACTTTGTGCCCGTGCCCGCTGAAAACAAGCATTCATCTCATAACTCTTTGATTTATATGGATTTTTAATTGTCTAATTTGTAATCTTTTTAAATCAAGCGCCAAACTACGGGGGTTTGCAGCGGTTCAAATAGAGTTACTCACAAAGTTATCCACAATTTATGTGATTTTAGTGACTTTTCCTGAATTGCCAACTAAAGCCAATGCATCAAAGGCTTGAGTGTTGCGAAAATAAGCTCCAAACTTGTCCTCACGCGGCTGGTGCCGCATCAAAAAAGCAAATACCGCTTGGCCACTCTCACAAACGAGGGGCTTAGAGGATCAAAGGCCAGTGGGTTAAAACTTCAGCAATTAATTCAGCAATTAAGCATGCATAGAAAATTTCAACGTATACAAACGATAATCATGGGTAACGTTAATTTTTCGGGAGTCGTTATTGTTTTCAATCTTAGAAGCCGCAGGATGGCCCATCTGGCCCCTTCTTATTTGCTCCATCATTGCCACTGCTTTGATTATTGAGCGTTTTTATCAATTAAGAGCAGTGCTGGTTACGCCACCAGGTTTACTGGAGGCGGTTTTAAACAAAGTAGATCAAGGCGTGCCGTCCTCGATCGATACACAAGCCCTCGGATCGGGCTCTCCCATGGGTGCGATACTGGCGACTACGTTGAAGGCCTTTAACCAACAACCTCAGGCAAAAGAGCAAGAGTTAAGGGAAGAGATTGAGCTCGAGGGTAAGATGATCGCTCATGAGCTAGAGCGTTTTCAGTCAGCCATTGCAACTATCGCCTCCGCAGCGCCGCTCCTCGGTCTATTTGGAACAGTGGTCGGGATGATTGACATATTTGGATCCCAGACGGGCGCGAGTAATAATCCGGCGCAGTTAGCGCACGGCATTTCAACAGCTCTTTACAACACCGCATTTGGTCTCATTATTGCCATACCCTCACTGATTTGCTGGCGCTATTTCAGAACTCAAATTGACACCTTCGTGTTAACACTTGAAGGTTCGAGTGAAAAGCTTTTAAAACATTTGGTAAGAAAAAGACATTGATTCGAGCTACAGAACAGGTTAACGCGCTAGATCTTTCACTTTTAAAAAATCTCCCAAAGCATTCATCAAAACATGCGCTTTCATAAAAACAGAGCATCAGAGCCAGAGATCAATTTGATTCCTTTTATTGATGTTCTTTTGGTCGTCTTAATTTTCCTCATGCTCTCGACCACTTACTCAAAGATTACGGAGCTTGAGCTGCGCTTGCCCAGCGCCAATGCTGCGCCGTTGAGAGACAAAATTAACACATTAAATATTTCCATCACCGCTCAAGGTAAATTTTATATACAAGGCGCAGGCATAGACGGACTTGACAATGATGCATTGGTTAGGAAACTAAAAGAGACAAGCCTGGGAATGGATAATCCCGTTGTCGTCATTAGTGCAGACGGACACGCCACCCACCAAGCTGTAATTCAAGCTTTGCAAGCAGCTCAGCAAAGTGGCCTGCAACAAATCACCTTCGCTACTCAAACAGACACCTCACCAAAGGGACTCGCAAAATGAGTGTTCCCTCTGAGCGCCTCGCGTCCTTGCAGATTTCACTGGTAAACCACATTCGAGAGCAGTGGCAAAAACGCAGTTGGTTTGCTTTGGTTTTATGGCCCCTATCCCTTCTAACGCTCACCTATATTTGGGCTAACTCTTACCTTTACAAAAATGCAAAGCGAAGAACCTATCAACTCTCAAAACCCGTCATTGTTGTTGGTAACGTTGTGGTTGGAGGAGCGGGAAAGACCCCCGTTGTCATCGAGCTGGTCAAATACTTAAGCGCGTCAGGTCGACGCGTGGGGGTTATCTCAAAGGGTTACGGGCGCGAGAAAATACCCAGCTCAACACTCCATTTAGACACTTTGGAGGTGTTTGAGAGCTCATCCACGTCCTTAGTTGGGGATGAACCCAAGTTAATTCACCATAAAACCAGTGTCCCCGTTTTTGTGGGCGACCAAAGAGCTCTAGCAGCGCATGCTCTGCTAGAGAGATATCCCAATACAGACGTCATCATCAGTGATGACGGGCTTCAGCACAACGCTTTGGGTAGAGACATCAACATCATCGTATTTGATAACTCAGGACTCGGTAATGGACTGCTCTTGCCCGCTGGGCCGTTGAGAGAGCCATGGCCACGTGTTTTTAAGAATGCATCCAAAGAGCTGACTCTAAGCACCAATGAGGACCGCGCACCACAAGGATTTACGGTGTCTCGCGCCTTAGCTGACTTTGCTATCAACAAACGGGGCCAAAGGCTCGATCTCAGAGAACCCCTGCACGCACGGGTGCATGCCGTTGCAGGCATTGCGAGACCCGAAATCTTTTTTGAAATGCTGATGGAAAAGGGCATCCACTTGTCAGAGACGACCCTACTGGAAGATCATGCGGCTTTTAAGGAAAAAGAGTTTGATTTTCAAGACCACCATTTAAAAAACTCTCATGCCCAAGAGACTGTATTCCTGTGTACCGAAAAAGATGCAATCAAAATTTGGGAATTTAATCCCAACGTCTGGGCTGTTCCGCTGATTTGCAAATTAGATCCAAAATTCACCGACGAATTAGAGGACGCACTGATACAGTTGGAGCAGTGAAGGACTAAGGGCCCAAGGCTTAAGCCTTAGAATGGTCTATATTAAAAACACCACACGGATCACATGCTCGGCATGTGTCCTCAATCAAAATAAATTTTATGGACAGTAAACTTCTTGAACTCCTAGTATGCCCAGTTACCAAGGGTCCACTTATCTTCTCTAAAAACAAAGACGAATTGATCTCTCGCAGTGCCCGCTTAGCATATCCCGTGCGCGAGGGAATACCAATTTTGATAGAAGCTGAGGCAAGGACACTGAAAGACGAAGAGTTTGAACGTTGAGCTGCCTTTCAGCTCGACTCCAACACTAGAGCTGCTGCAGTTCATATTTCGATATATTGCGACATATTTCCAAGGATCACCCTGCTTCATTCTTTAGACTCAATGAGTTACTAAGCACATATCACCACTAAAGATTTTTAAGCAATGCCACAGCCCCCCTTACCTTTCACAGTGATCATTCCCGCTCGCTTGGCGTCGTCTCGGTTGCCCAATAAACCACTTGCCGACATCAACGGCTTGCCAATGATAGTCAGGGTCGCTGCGCGCGCAAAACTCTCTAGCGCAAGCGCTGTTGTCGTTGCTTGTGATGATGCAAGCGTTTTAAGAGCGTGTGAGGCACACGCTATAAAAGCCATTTTGACTCGCACGGACCACATCTCGGGCAGCGACCGGCTGGCAGAGGCTAGTACGGCACTAGGCCTTCAAGACTCAGACATTGTCGTGAACGTGCAAGGCGATGAGCCTCTCATCGATCTGAACATGATCAACCAAGTTGCCAAGCTCCTGCAAACGGATCCAACCCTTGAGATGTCAACCGTTGCTCACCCGATCAAGAGTGTTGAGGAGTTTCAAAATCCAAACATTGTCAAAGTTGTGCTTGACCAAAGATCCAGGGCCCATTACTTTAGCCGTGCGCCCATTCCTTGGTGGAGAGATGGTTTTAAGGACGGAATCAAAGAACTCCCAACCCCCGCCCCCCTCAGGCACGTTGGACTTTACGCCTACCGAGTAGGTTTTTTGCGTAAGTTTCCAACACTTAAGCCGACCGTGACAGAGCAGCTCGAATCCTTAGAGCAACTCAGGGCGCTCTCCCATGGCTACCCAATTGGTGTTTATGTGTCCCCTCATGACAGCGGTCCTGGAGTTGATACACCTGAGGATTTAGTGCGCATCAGAGAACTCATTGGGTTAACACAATAGTATCCAAATTTCGAGTTTCGAATTTTTTCAATATGCAGACCTTCTGTTCACCACCTCCAGGAAAAGGGGAGCACCCCCCACTTTGAGGGATTCACATCCCATCTCAAAGTCCAACTAAAACATCTCATTCACCGCGGCGCTGCCTCACTAATTAAGGGTGGGAGAAACACTGGGGATTCAAACCATTAATTGGTTAAAATGGTGCGGCGAGGTTCATTTCAGAAATCTCAGCTAATTTTTCAGCTACACATAGCCAAGGACTTTCAATCCATGAGACTCATTCTTTTAGGCCCACCAGGTGCAGGCAAGGGAACCCAAGCAACGTTCATTTGTCAACACTACGGCATACCCCAAATTTCAACGGGTGACATGCTTCGTGCTGCTGTAAAAGCAGGCACTCCCCTGGGCATTGAAGCAAAAAAGGTGATGGATTCTGGCGGATTGGTGGGTGACGAAATCATCATCGGTCTAGTGAAAGAACGAATTTTGCAATCAGATTGCGCAAAGGGATTTTTATTTGATGGGTTTCCAAGAACCATCCCTCAAGCCGATGCGATGAAGTCCGCTGGCGTAAAGTTAGATTATGTTTTAGAGATCGATGTTCCCTTTGAGGCCATTATCGAGCGCATGAGCGGCAGACGCGCCCATGTCGCAAGTGGTCGCACCTATCACGTCAAGTTCAACCCACCTAAAACCCCTGGTATCGATGATGTAACGGGCGAGCCTTTGATTCAAAGGGATGATGACAAAGAGGAAACAGTTCGTAAACGACTAGAGGTCTATGAATCTCAAACCCGTCCTCTCGTTCACTATTACTCATCATGGGCACAGTCGGACGCAGCACACGCGCCTAAGTACAGATCTATTTCTGGAATCGGTGAGGTTGAAGAAATTAAATCCAAAGCGCTCTCTGCGCTCTCTAGCTAAGTTAGCTTTGCCCCTTCATCAAGAGGTGTAGGATCAAAGCGACTCTCGCCTTCACTGGACTTAACCCGTGATGGTCGAAGAAATCAGCATCTTGCTTTGATTTGGCCTGGGCAAATGCACACTTTGAGCTTTGCCATACTTTGACGCCTCTTTGTTGAGCGCGCTGCAAAGCGCCAGCAAGTTCATCTGATACAGTACCAATCCCAGTGCCGGCGGATACGATGCCAGCCAAGGTCTGGCCACTCGGCTTTGTATATGCAAGCAAAGCATCAACCATGGCACCCGTGTTTTGCGCGTAATTAAGTACGATCTCCACCCAGGGCCACTCTACAGCCTTGAGTAAAGCGTCAATAGACAGCTCGGTGGCGCATACGTCTTCAACCAAGGTCATAGATTCGGTCTGCGCGTGAGCATCTGTAGCCATTAAGTTGGCGTGCTTCACCGGAGTTCCTCTTACAAAACGGCCCACGGGCTCAGCGGGCAAACTTGAGAAAGCATCCAAGCGCTCAACGAATACCTTTTGAACGTTAATTGCGTGATGAACAACGCCTGCACAAACCACTAACACCCCCGACTCGCGCCAATTTGGATCGAGTGCTAGAGTGGTTGCATCTCTCAAGTTTTGAGGTCCGTCAGCGTCAACAGCAGACGCAGGGCGCATGGCACAGGTGAGAGCAATGGTCGGCAAATTCTTCATTCCCCGAGTGGCACGGTACAAAAAGTAAGCCGTCTCCTCAATTGTGTCGGTCCCGTGTGTGATCACGAAACCCTGGACCTCTGCATCTTTGGACCAAAACACTAATCGCTCGAGAAGCTTTTGCCAAATTGAGAACTGCATGTCTTTGCTGTCAATTTGTGCAATTTGTTCAAATACAGGCTCAAACTCAGCCGCTTCAGTCCCTTGGAATAGCGCACTTTGAGCCAAATCACTGACCCCAACAAGACCAGCCTTGTAGTTAAGCACATCGCTCGAATCGCTAGAAAGACCAGAAATAGTCCCTCCGGTGCCAAAAAACACCACTTTTTTCAATTTTTTTTCTTTTAGGCCTTGCATTATCGATATTTCTGGTTAAAAATACAGTTACTGAAAATCTTAACAGTTGTTTTAGAACGATTTCTTACCCAAATAGGTGACATTATGGACAAACCAAATTTAACCCCACGTCAACAACAGATTCTGGAATTGATAGAGGATGCTATCAAATACTCGGGGGCTCCTCCGACAAGGGCTGAAATTGCAAGTCAATTGGGTTTCAAATCGATCAACGCTGCTGAAGAACACCTTAAAGCTTTGGCTAAAAAAGGAGCGATTGAATTGGTCAGTGGAACCTCGCGCGGTATTCGACTGAAGAACCTCAGCGCTGTTAGGTCCAGCCCGACTATCCCCAAGCAACTGACCTTTCCCCTTCAAAGCCTTGCCCAACTCGCCCTGCCCCTGATTGGGCGCGTCGCTGCAGGCTCTCCAATTTTGGCGCAAGAACATGTAGAGCAAACTTATCACGTCGAAAGTGCTTTGTTTCAAAAGAAACCAGATTATTTACTCAAAGTACGCGGCATGTCTATGAAGGATGTCGGCATCATGGACGGTGATTTACTGGCTGTTCAGTCGACACGCGAGGCAAAAAATGGACAAATCGTGGTTGCCAGAATTGGTGAAGAGGTGACTGTAAAGCGCTTTCAAAGGTTCTCTGATCACATTGCCCTTCACCCTGAGAACCCAGATTTTCAGACCATCATCGTGCAACCGGGTGAGTCTTTTGAGATTGAAGGGCTTGCGGTTGGGTTAATTAGAAATTCATTATTGATGTAAAAGAACGGAGTCTAGACATGAGCATTGCATTCATTGGGGTCCACCGCCTCATCAACAAAATGGTCGATACTTGCGCTAAGTTCACTGATACAAGTGGAAGTTACAGCAGTTACAGCAATTTCAGTAACTACTCAAATCAGTCCAACTTCTTAAAGCCACAAACACAACCCTCACCTTGGGTTAGTGCGCCTATCAATATTGGCACTGCCCCTGGGGTTTCTACTAAGTTCCCACCCCCTACTACGGCCATCCCGCTCAAAGTCATGCGCCTAATGGAGAAACAATCTTCCCCATTAAATGCGGGACGGATGGTTATATCGGGACGGTTCGCGGATGTTTGTGCTGAATTAGACCGACTTGCAGAGCGGCAGAACCAACAAATTTCATTAAGAAAATGATGTTTCTCAACCTGAATTGTGCTTTTCCCGAGGCACAATCAGGGGATGAACATTGCAATATTAGACGATTATCAAGACGCAGTCAGGAAACTTGACTGCGCTGAGAGACTAACGGGTCACTCAGTTAAGGTTCATACCAACTCCGTAAAAGGGTTTGGTCAATTGTCAATGCGTCTTAAAGACGCTGAAGCGCTTATATTAATTCGCGAGCGCACGCACATCACCAAACAACTGATAGACCGCCTCCCCAATTTAAAACTCATTTCACAAACCGGCAAGGTAAGCGGACACATCGATGTTGAAGCTTGTACGAAAAGAGGTATTGTGATTTGCGAGGGTGTTGGCTCTCCCACAGCCCCTGCTGAGCTCACCTGGGCTTTGATCATGGCAACAGCCAGACGTATCCCTCAATACGTCAGCAACCTTAAATACGGCGTTTGGCAGCAGTCTGGACTTAAGTCCTCGTCGCTGCCTGCAAACTTTGGACTCGGGACTGTCTTAAAGGGTAAAACTCTTGGGATCTGGGGATTTGGAAAAATTGGACAAATGGTCGCCGGGTATGGGCGGGCATTTGGCATGCACGTTCAAGTCTGGGGGCGAGAGCCTTCCCGCGCACTTGCCGAGGAGATGGGCTACAAAGCGGCAGTTTCAAAGGAAGCTTTTTTCGAGAGCTCAGATATTTTGACTCTACACCTTCGCTTAAACGATGCGACACACGGCATCGTTGGACCCCAAGATCTTGCCCTGATGAAGCCCACAGCAATGATTGTGAATACCTCTAGGGCTGAGCTGATCAAAACGGACGCGCTCAGCAACGCCTTGAGCCTTGGGAGACCGGGGTTGGGTGCAATTGATGTTTTTGAAAGCGAACCCATTTTGCAAGGACACCCACTTCTTCGTATGGAGAACTGTGTTTGCACACCCCATCTAGGGTATGTCGAAAAAGATAGCTACGAACTCTACTTAGGCGCGGCTATAGACAATATCGTCAACTTCTGTAACGGCGTGCCCACACAGGTTCTAAATCCTGAAGCGCTCAGTATGTAAATGAGCACACCCGATAAAGAGCCGCTTACGACTCAAATTAAGCAACTCGTTACCGAGCTGAGCTTCCAAAATTTTTAAAAACGCTAGCAATCAAAAAATGGATACTCAACAGATTGCTAAGCGTTAACAAGCAACTAACTTTAAACCTATTCGCAAGATGAGTGATGTACAACCTGAATTTAAAAAAGTAGCCCTGGTCGGCACTGGGGCAATGGGGATGGGTATTGCACAGATCTGCGCGCAAAGTGGATCTGTGGTTTACCTCTTTGATACACGCCCCGGCGCTGCTGAGGAGGCTCGCAAAGCGCTTAAAGACCAATGGTCACGTCTTGTACAAAAATCAAAAATCACCCAAGAGCAACTCAATGCCTACCACGAGTGCCTCTTAATTGCGAATTCCCTGGACGATCTGAGTGATGCCGATTTGGTGATTGAAGCTATTGTGGAGCGCATTGAGGTTAAAAAGGAGTTGTTCTCTAAACTTGAATCCATTGTGAGCGAACAGTGCGTGCTCGTGACCAATACCTCCTCCCTCTCTGTGACTGCTATTGCAGCTTGCCTTAAAACACCAGCTCGATTTGCGGGATATCACTTCTTCAACCCCGTACCTTTGATGAGGGTCGTTGAGGTGATCGCGGGCCTTAAAACACAGGCCCAAGTGTGCGAGCGTTTAATGAGCTATTCGCGCCAAATTGGGCATACCCCTGTGAGCGCGCTGGATACGCCCGGATTTATCGTCAATCACGCTGGAAGGGGTTACGGCACAGAGGCGCTTCGTATCGTGTCCGAGAGTATTTGTGATTTCGCAACCGTTGATAGAGTCCTTAAGGACCAAGCTGGTTTTAAGTTGGGGCCCTTTGAGTTGATGGATCTCACAGCACTGGACGTCTCGCACCCGGTCATGGAGTCCATCTATCAACAGTATTATGAGGAAGCGCGCTATCGCCCCAGTTACATCACTGCACAACGTTTGGCTGGTGGAGTGCTGGGTAAAAAAGTAGGTGAAGGATTTTACAAATACGAAAACAACGTCCAACAAACTCCCCCTGAGCCCCTCCCCCTTAAAACGCTTAACGCGCAGAATTTGCCGCCTGTTTGGGTCTCCGCTCGGGCTGCGAGAAGAGCGAGCCTATTGCAAATGCTAAAGGACTTTGGCGTAACGATCGAGACCGGCGCAGCCCCCTCTAACGAGGCACTTTGTATCGTTGCCCCTCTTGGTCTTGACGTAACAACGGTTGCCATTCTCGAACGCCTTGATCCCGCGCGCACAGTGGGTATAGATTTGTTAATCCCTGATGAGAGCACGAAAAGACGCGTTATCGCAACCAACCCCGCAACGCGGGACGACATGCGAGCGAGTGCACACGCTTTATTTGCGCTTGACGGCAAATCCGTCAGTGTCATTCGGGACAGCGGTGGCTTTGTAACCCAGCGTGTGATCGCCAACATTGTCAATATTGCCTGCGATATGTGCCAACAAAGTATCTGCACACCAGAGGACCTGGATACGGCAGTCACTTTAGGACTGGGATACCCAGTAGGCCCGTTGAAGTGGGGAGATTTACTGGGACCGGACAACATTCTTGAGACGCTGCTCAACTTGCAAACCGTTTACGGTGACCAGCGCTACCGCCCCAGCCCCTGGCTGAGGAGACGCGGTGCGTTGGGGATCAGTTTGATGCAAAGGGAACACTGATCTAGTCCCAAGGGCCAAATGAACTGAGTCTTCAGATCACTGCATTTCTTTATTTAAGATTTTTACATGACAGCTCAACTCAAAAGCCACACGCTCGGTAGAACACTCATACTCACCCTCTCTGACCCAGAGAACCGAAACGCACTTGGCCCGGGTATTTACGGCGCTGGTATAGAGGCTTTAAATGCAGCCGACGCAAACCCTGAGATTGGATCCATTGTGATCACCGGCGAAGGGGAACACTTTTGCGCAGGCGGAAATTTGAACCGCCTGAACGCCAACCGTGCACAGGCTGCTTCGGTCCAGTCTCAAAGCATCGATGCGCTTCACAACTGGATGGAGTCGATCAGAAGTTTCCCAAAACCCGTCATTGCCGCTGTCGAGGGCGCAGCAGCGGGGGCTGGGTTTTCATTGTGTTTGATGTGTGATTTCATGGTGGTGAGTGAGACTTCGGTTTTCGCGACGTCTTACAGCAAAGTGGGCCTATCCCCCGATGCAGGGGCAACTTGGCACTTAAGCCGCTTGGTGCCCCGCCAACTGGCAACCCGTTGGTTGATGTTGGGTGAGCGTATTCCCGCAGCAGAGCTTCACGCTCACGGACTCATTCACACGCTTGTCCCGCCTGGATCAGCGCTTAGACACGCCGCGGCCCTTGCTGAAGAATTAAACGCCCGTGCATACAACGTTAACGCAAGTCTCAAAGAGCTCATCAACGCGTCCACTGGACAAGGCCTCAATGAGCACATGCAACTCGAGCGAGACCACTTTGTACGCAACTTGCACCACCCCAATGCGGGCATCGGTATAGAATCTTTTTTAAGCAAAAAAGCGCCTCAATTCAAAACCGACTAAACTAAGAGTTGAACGGCTAGTCGTTTCAGTTGCTTGCCTACTTGATTAACTCGTTAATCGTTTCGTGTCCCTTTTAGTGTTTTGTTTTAATGATTTGTTTAGGCACTTGGACCTGTTAAAAAAATATTCTCTCTATGTCCCCCTCTGACACAACAACCTCCCAATTAAGTCCCTCCAGTAGCCCACCCAGCACCAATTTAGATCAAAGTTTCAGTGGGTCAGGCGCTGTCAGTAGTGCGCACCAATTTGACATCAAAGCTCTAGAGCTTTGGCTCAGTAAAGAGGTTCCTGAGTTTACGGGCCCCTTAACCGTAGAAATGTTCAAGGGCGGTCAATCTAACCCTACCTACAAACTTCTCTCGCCTAAACAAACCTATGTCATGCGGGCCAAGCCAGGGCCTAAGGATAAGTTACTCCCCTCAGCGCATGCAATCGAGCGCGAATTCAAAGTCATGAAAGCGCTATCTGCGACCAAAGTGCCCGTTGCCAAAATGATTGCGCTTTGTGAAGATGAGTCGGTGATAGGTCGTGCGTTCTACATCATGGAGTTTGTTGAAGGTCGAGTCCTGTGGCAACAAGACCTGCCCAACATGCAACCCAGTGAGAGAGCGGCAATTTACGATGCGATGAACCAAGTCATTGCTGATTTGCACAGCGTATCGATTGAGCAAATCAAAGCGATTGGATTAGAGGATTTTGGACGCCCAGGAAACTACTTTGAGCGCCAAATAGGACGCTGGAGTAAACAGTACCTCGCCTCCATCACGCAGCCCATTCAGGAGATGGATTTACTGATTGAATGGCTACCCGCCCATTTGCCTGTGGGCAAGCATATGGACCTGGTCTCCATCGTCCACGGTGACTACAGATTAGATAACTTGATGTTTGATCCCGGCCTCCCCAAGGTCCGTGCGGTGCTGGACTGGGAGCTATCAACCCTTGGGCACCCCTTGGCTGACTTTAGCTATCACTGTATGACTTGGCACATTCAGCCCGGCACCTTTAGAGGCATTCAAGGACTTGACCTTCAAGCGCTTGGCATTCCCAGTGAAGCCGCTTACATAGAGCAGTACTGCGCGAGAACGGGGCTTACAACACCGAGAGAGCTTAGCAAGGACTGGAATTTTTATTTAGCCTACAACATGTTTAGGATCGCTGCGATCTTGCAAGGCATTGCCAAACGAGTGGACGCAGGCACAGCCTCCAGTGCGCAGGCCAAAGCCTCCGGCGAGCGGGCAAGGCCGATGGCTGAGCTGGCTTGGAAATATGCCCAAAAACACAGTCAGTCAACTGCTTAGATGAACGAAATCTAAGTACGCTATCGAAAAACGAGATTAAAACAAATATTAGGAGACTCACGATGAATTTTGATTACACCGAAAAGGTCAAAGACCTACAAGCCCAGTTGCTGGCTTTTATGGACAAGCATATCTACCCAAATGAAGAACGCTTTTTTGCTGAGATTGCAGACAACCGCGCAAAGGGTAACGCTTGGATTCCAACAAAGGTCGTAGAAGAGCTCAAACCCCTTGCGCGCAAGGCCGGACTTTGGAACTTGTTCCTCCCCAAAAGCACCCGAGCTCCCCAAGGCCTCTCCAACCTTGAGTACGCCCCACTTTGCGAAATCATGGGGCGTGTCCCTTTTGCGGCAGAGGTCTTCAACTGCTCAGCTCCCGATACCGGTAACATGGAAACCTTCGAGCGCTACGCGAGCGAATCTCTCAAAGATCAGTGGTTGGAGCCTCTTTTAAGAGGTGAGATCAGGTCTGCCTTTTTAATGACAGAGCCCGACGTTGCCTCCTCAGACGCGACAAACGTGCAGTGTCAAATGAAACGCGTAGGCGACGAGTACGTGATCAACGGTCGTAAGTGGTGGAGCTCGGGCGCGGGAGACCCAAGGTGCGCTGTCTACATTGTTATGGGAAAGACGGACCCTGAAGCGCCTAGGCACTCTCAGCAAAGCATGATTGTGGTGCCCTCCAACGCCAAAGGCATCCAAGTCATTCGCCCACTCAGCGTATTTGGTTACGACGATGCACCCCATGGTCATATGGAAGTTGTTTTAAAAGACGTTCGTGTACCGGTGGGCAACATTTTGCTGGGCGAGGGTCGCGGCTTTGAGATCGCTCAAGGGCGTCTCGGCCCGGGGCGGATTCACCACTGCATGCGCAGCATCGGGGTCGCTGAGCGTGCGCTAGAGTTGATGTGCAAGCGTTTGAATTCACGCGTTGCGTTTGGCAAAGCCTTGTCTGCTCAAGGGGTTTGGCACGAGCGCATTGCAGAGTCACGAATCATGATCGAACAAGCACGCCTGCTCACGTTGAAGGCCGCTTATATGATGGACACTGTAGGCAATAAAGTAGCCAAGAGCGAGATATCTATGATTAAGGTGATTGCACCTGTGATGGCAACCAAAATTATTGACTGGGCCATTCAAGCCCACGGCGCCGCAGGCGTCAGCGGTGACTTCCCCCTTGCCTACGCCTATGCGCATCAACGCACACTGCGATTTGCAGATGGCCCCGATGAGGTCCACCGCAATGCAATTGCAAAACTAGAGCTCGCTAAGCAAGTGAGTACGGCCGAGCTGGAGGGGATACAGATGCCCGTCACACGCGGCTTTTAATGATGATTAAATAAACATTTAAAATTGATAACCTAGAGAGACCGAACCGATGATTGAAGTATATTCTTGGCCCACTCCCAACGGACACAAAGTGCACATCATGCTTGAGGAGTGCGGACAAAGGCTTGGACGGGACTGGACTGCGCACCCAATCAACATCAGCAACAACGCGCAGTTTAATCCCGAATTCTTAAAGATCAGTCCCAACAACAAAATCCCGGCCTTGATTGATCCAAACGGTCCAGACGGCAAACCCATTAGTTTGTTTGAGTCAGGGGCAATACTGATTTATTTAGCCTCTAAATTTAATCAATTTTTACCCTCTACAGATAGAGGTAAATTTGAGGTCCTTCAGTGGCTCATGTTTCAAATGGGCGGGGTCGGTCCGATGCTAGGTCAGGCCCATCATTTTCGAAATTTTGCGCCTGAAAAAATAGATTACGGCATCAACCGTTTTACGTCTGAAGCAAAACGTTTGTACGCGGTCATGGATCGTCAAATCGCTAAGCATCCTTATATTGCGGGCGATGAGTACAGCATCGCAGATATGGCAATTTTTCCTTGGCTACGCAGCTGGGAAAATCAGGGCATTGACTGGAAGGACTACCCTCACCTAAAAGCCTGGTTTAACAGAGTCAGCGTCAGGCCTGCAGTGGCACGAGGGGTTCAGACTTTAGCGCATCAAAGAAGGGCTTGACTTGCAGTGATCGGTGGCCGAGGGTGAGCCCCAGACGACCCTAGCAAAGCCCTGACTCCCCCGTCAGTGCCTAAGCATTAATGGACTGCGATTCCCTGGGGACTGGAAATACCCGTGGAGTACACAGGATTCGAAATACTGAGAGCCCCTGTGTTAGAGATTGAGTACTGGGAAATACTGTTACTGGTTCGGTTCGAACTGAAGACGGTTTGTCCAGTTGGATCCACCACAACATCATAAGGACCTGTATTAGCGCCAACATAAATACTGGGCGCCGGCATGGGTATTAGATCCCCTGCGCCGGTGTTCACAGTGAACTGGGATATTGTTGCGCCTGTGCCCGCGTTGTAGTTTGTAACGTATGCGTATGCGCCGTTAGGGGTGAAAGCTATATTTTGTGGACCAGTTCCTGTAGGGACCAAACTGCTGGGCGTGAGTATTCCGTCGGCACCGATTGAGAAGATAGCAACTTTACTCGTGAAGCTGTTGACCACATACGCAAACTTTCCATTAGGACTTAAAGCGACTGAAGTTGGCGCAGAAAGGCCAGTACTGGTTGAACCTAAATACTGCAGTACCCCATCAGTTGAACGGATCTTAAATTCATAAACTGTTGAATTTATCCCGTTACTCACATAAAGATAAGTGCCAGTTGGATCAATAGCGATACCATTGATGCCTCCTTGAGGGTTTCCAGCATTCACCCCGTAAGGGCTTCCGATAGCGGTTAATGCTCCCCCGGGCGCAACAGCAAATATAGAGACGGTACCAGCATTGATATTTGCCGAGTAAAGAAAATTTCCGTTAGGCGTTATAGCTAATTTGACTGGACCTGCATCTGTGAAAAAGAAATTAGGAGAGCCTGAAATGACTCCTGACTGTATGCCGTAGACACCAATCGAGTTCCCGTTTTCATTGGAGACATAAGCAACCTTACCATTCGGGTGCAACAGGATACTGGTAGGCCCTACTCCGGTGTTCTGTGCTGAGCCTGGGGTCAATACACCACCCGCTCCTATGGAGAGGGAAGTTAATGTATTGACTGCGTTATTGGCCACATACACAAATTCCTCACTACAAGTGACGTTGATGTTCACATAACTAGAAGTTGAGTTGGTGCCCGAGCCAGACGCGACCACGCAGTTGCTGGGTGAGGGCTGATTGCTGATGGT
>CAJAYT010000151.1 GCA_903949285.1 uncultured Burkholderiales bacterium | reverse complement strand
ATTTAATTAATTCTTTAGAAATACAAAAATAGTGATATGAGTTTAATAGTATTAATTAAATATTTACTTCAACTCATTTTTTGAGCAAATTTTAAGAATTATTTAGGCAATAGCCCTTGAATTATTAAGTTTTGCCCGCAACTCACCAGTCAAGAATCAATTTAACTGAAGAGTGCATATGTCAGAACAAAATAACAACGGTGAATCGTCCCACGACCACCACAGCTCAGCTGGTGGCGAACCTGCTCACAATCCCCAGTCCCACAGCGGGGCGGGTACCCCAGAGAGCGCCGGACATCCAGATCAAGCGTCGCAGAGTCAGGCTCCAAGCAATGAAAATCTGGATCCCCTGTCAAAAGCGTTGGCCGAGGTCGCCATATTGCAGGCCAAGGTGTCTGAATTGAACGATCAGTTCTTGCGCGCACAGGCTGATGTTCAAAATGCCAGGCGTAGAGCGGACGAGGAAGTCTCCAAGGCTCGCAAATTTGCAATCGAAAGTTTTGCAGAGAGTTTGTTGCCCGTAGCGGATAGTCTAGAGGCAGGACTTGCTATCAAAGAGGCCACGATAGAGCAAATCAGAGAGGGCTCAGAGGCCACTCTTCGTCAGCTTAAAAGTGCATTAGAACGCAACAAGGTTCTTGAGATCAACCCTGAGGCTGGTGCAAAGTTTGATCCCCACCACCACCAAGGTATCAGCGTGGTGCCCGCAGATCAAGAGCCTAACACTGTGGTGTCGGTATTGCAAAAAGGATATTTGATCATGGACAGGGTCATCAGGCCCGCTTTGATTACGGTATCTGCTCCTAAATAAGGGGCTAAGTATGAAATTAATTCATGGTTTAGCTTGAAATTTACAAAGTTATCCACAGATTAGATTTAACAGTTTTAACAATTAGTCGCTAACTAAACGCAAGCGACGTCTACGGAGAAGAAAAATGGGAAAAATGATTGGTATCGATTTAGGAACCACTAACTCATGTGTTGCTGTCATGGAGGGCAATACAACCAAGGTGATCGAAAACGCTGAAGGCGCAAGAACAACCCCTTCAATCATCGCCTACATGGAGGATGGTGAGATTTTGGTGGGTGCTTCTGCAAAGCGCCAGGCTGTCACGAATCCACGCAACACGCTTTACGCTGTCAAGCGTTTAATCGGACGCAAGTTCGAGGAGAAAGAGGTTCAAAAAGACATTAACCTGATGCCCTACAAAATCAGCAAAGCCGATAACGGGGACGCTTGGGTTGAGGTAAGAGGGGACAAGTTGGCTCCTCCACAAATTAGTGCAGAAGTTCTTCGTAAGATGAAGAAAACAGCTGAAGATTATTTGGGCGAGGCAGTAACCGAGGCCGTCATCACAGTGCCTGCGTACTTTAACGACGCCCAGCGCCAAGCAACCAAAGATGCAGGTCGTATTGCAGGCCTAGATGTCAAGCGCATCATTAACGAACCAACAGCTGCGGCTCTTGCGTTTGGCTTAGACAAGAATGAGAAGGGTGATCGCAAGATTGCTGTTTATGACTTGGGCGGCGGTACGTTTGACGTCTCCATCATCGAGATTGCCGATGTTGACGGAGAAAAACAATTTGAAGTTCTCTCAACCAATGGTGACACGTTCCTTGGCGGTGAGGATTTTGACCAACGCATCATTGATTTCATCATTGCTGAGTTCAAGAAAGAGCAGGGCGTAGATCTCTCCAAAGACGTGCTCGCCCTTCAGCGCTTGAAAGAGGCTGCTGAGAAGGCGAAAATTGAACTCTCCTCCGCTACATCAACCGATGTCAACTTGCCCTACATCACCGCAGACGCATCCGGACCCAAACACTTGAGCGTGAAGATTACTCGCTCCAAGCTTGAGTCCATCGTTGAGGAGTTGATCGAGCGCACTATTGCACCTTGTCGCACAGCGATCAAGGACGCTGGGGTGAGCGTGGGCGACATTCATGACGTGATTTTGGTGGGCGGTATGACCCGCATGCCAAAGGTTCAAGAGAAGGTCAAAGAGTTCTTTGGCCAAGAACCCCGCAAGGACGTGAACCCCGATGAGGCAGTCGCCGTTGGCGCAGCGATTCAAGGTCAAGTACTCTCTGGTGATAGAACAGATGTGTTGTTGCTTGACGTTACACCATTGTCTTTGGGTATTGAAACCTTAGGCGGTGTAATGACCAAAATGATTACAAAGAACACTACGATTCCGACCAAATTTGCGCAAACCTTCTCCACTGCAGATGACAACCAACCCGCTGTGACCATCAAGGTCTATCAAGGCGAGCGCGAGATGGCGAACGCGAACAAGTCCTTGGGTGAATTTAACTTAGAGGGAATCCCTCCAGCCCCCCGCGGCACACCGCAAATTGAAGTTGCATTTGACATTGATGCCAACGGTATTTTGCATGTCAGTGCAAAAGACAAGGGAACTGGTAAAGAGAACAAGATCACCATCAAAGCCAACTCTGGTTTGTCTGAGGAAGAGATTCAGCAAATGGTCAAGGACGCCGAGATCAATGCTGCAGAGGATAAGAAAAAGTTAGAGATTATCCAGTCTCGTAACCAGGCCGATTCTGCACTGCACAGTGTTAAGAAGAGTTTGGGTGAGCACGGGGACAAGATTGAGGCGAGCGAGAAAGAAGCCATCGAGGCTGCGCTTAAGTCACTTGAAGAGGCGCTCAAAGGCGAAGATAAAGCTGAGATAGATGCCAAAACCGAGGCTTTGATGACTGCAAGTCAAAAGCTCGGTGAAAAGGTCTACGCGGATATGCAGGCCGCTCAGGCCGGCGGCGGCGCAGCAGCTGGACACGAAGAGCACGCTCACGCTGGTGCATCCTCCAAGCCCAACGATGACAACGTCGTTGACGCAGAGGTCAAGGAAGTCAAGAAAGGCTAACCAAAACCACTAAAATCTTTGGTCCTTATTTGCAATTCTTGGATCAATTAATTCATTGCGCCGCGCTGCGTCTTTACAAAAGACACTTCGCGGCGCTTGTACTCGAACAATTACAAAACCATCATGGCTAAACGCGATTTTTATGAGATCCTCGGTGTTGCAAAAAACGCCAGTGACGAAGACATCAAAAAGGCTTATCGCAAGTTAGCGATGAAGCATCACCCCGACCGCAATCAGGGTGAGAAGTCCAAGGATGCAGAGGCTAAATTCAAGGAAGCCAAAGAGGCTTATGAAATGCTCTCCGACCCGGACAAACGAGCCGCCTACGATCAGTACGGTCACGCAGGGGTGGATCCAAATATGCGCGGCGGGCCTGGTGCAGGGGGCTTTGGCGGCGGTGGTTTTGCTGATGCGTTTGGTGATATTTTTGGTGACATCTTTGGCCAAGCCCGCCGTCAACAAGGCGGACGTCAAGTCTACAGAGGCAACGATCTCAGCTACGCCATGGAGATCACCTTGGAGGAGGCTGCTAAGGGCAAAGAGACTCAAATCAAGATACCGAGCTGGAACGCCTGTGAGCCTTGCAAGGGCACGGGTGCAAAGCCGGGGACCTCCGTTAAGACGTGTACAACTTGTCAAGGCAGCGGATCTGTCCAGATGCGACAAGGATTTTTCAGTGTGCAACAAACCTGTCCTCACTGCAGGGGATCGGGTCGCATCATCCCCGAGATATGCACAACTTGTCACGGACAAGGCAAGACAAAAACGCAAAAGACGCTTGAGGTCAAAATCCCATCCGGTATCGATGACGGCATGCGCATCAGAAGTTCCGGTAACGGGGAGCCTGGTACCAACGGTGGCCCGGCTGGAGATTTGTTCATTGAAATCAGGCTCAAAAAGCATGACATCTTTGAGCGTGACGCAGATGACTTGCACTGCGCCATACCGATCAGCTTTACGACCGCCTCACTGGGCGGGGAGATAACTGTTCCTACTTTGGAGGGTGAGGCTACGATCGATATTCCAGAGGGCACTCAATCGGGCAAACAGTTCAGATTAAGGGGTAAGGGCATCAAGGGCGTTCGCTCCAGTTTCCCGGGCGATCTATATTGTCACATTAATATTGAGACTCCCGTTAAATTGACCGAGCACCAAAGAAAGCTCATGCGCGAGTTGGATGAGTCGCTCAAAAAAGGCGGTGCCAAGCACTCACCCAATGAAGACGGTTGGGCGGATAAATTAAAGGGGTTTTTTAAATAACCCAAATAGCGCAAAGGGTAGATCGTTTTAAAACCATCTACCCTTTTGCTGGAGCCTAGCCGTTTTGATCAAGGACTGTCAGATGCGCCGGTCTTCTCATTAGAAAAAGCGGTCAAGTAATTTTCGACTGTGCCGGTCTAGTAGGGGCAGATCTTTGATGAGAAACTGCACCCCGTATCTATCGCTCACAATCAGTGTTTTACCAGATAGTCTTTTAATATCCTCCTCGCCCTTGAGCTCCAACTCGGTGGGACCGCGGGAGGTCTGGATATGCCAAATGCAAGGGGTTGTAAAGCCCGATACTTTGTCAAGTTTTAAGATCTCAGGCATAAACTCTCGCTCCCTAAGCGCCTCCTCTAAGCTCGCTCTTTGGGCGTCGCTCAGTGACTCAAGCGTCTCAATCCAAACCAACTCCCGAGCGTCACTGCTGAGTATGGAGATACCGGCATTTGGAGCCTCAATTGGAAAGGCGCGAACCACCACCACTTCTTCGTAAGCTTGGTGATTGGACGGGTCTAATTGGTCCTCCAACATCAATACCCATTTCCCCATGCTGTTTTTATGCAAGGCGAAGGACGGGGAGGGATTGATTTGGTGTGTGTAACTGTTGATGATTTCGGTGTTCATTGTCCATCTCCAACGTGGGCTTCACGCCCCTGTGAGCCAAAGGCAGTGCGGTCTTGCTCAGCTTGGCGCGCCTGTGCTTCGTAAAGCCTCCAGTAGGCGCCCTTCCTTTGAAGTAACTCATCGTGCTTACCCATCTCCACAATTTGTCCCGCCTCCATCACCACCAAACGATCTGCTTTGTGCAGCGTTGAGAGCCTGTGAGCGATGGCGATTGTGGTGCGCCCTTTGACCAGATTATCCAAAGCTTTTTGAATCTCTTGTTCAGTCTCCGTATCCACCGAGGAGGTTGCCTCATCCATGATTAAAATTTTGGGATTGATCAAGAGGGCTCTGGCGATCGAGATACGTTGTCTCTCTCCCCCAGACAGGCCTTGACCGCGCTCTCCAACCAGTGAGTCGTAGCCTTGCGGGAGACGCAAAATAAATTCATGCGCATTGGCAGCACGCGCTGCGTTCACGATCTCTTGCCTGCTCGCTGCAGGTCGTCCGTAGGCGATGTTCTCAGCGATCGTGCCAAAGAACAAAAACGGCTCCTGTAGAACCAAACCAATGTGCGACCTGTACTCAGCCAAGGTGAGGTCTCGGATGTCAACGCCGTCAAGTTGTATAGCCCCCTCAGAGAGGTCGTAAAAGCGGCAAATCAAGTTCACCATGGTCGATTTACCCGAGCCGCTTTGGCCAACCAACCCAATCATCTCACCCGGTTGAATGTTGAGCGTAAGATCTTTGATGACGGCTCTGTTGCCGTACCTAAATCCAGCTTGATTGATTTGTATCTCACCCCTTACTGCGCCCAAATGTTTGGGGTGTTTGGGTTCAGGAACGCTTGATACGTGGTCCAGAATTTCAAAAATACGCTTGGCCCCTGCGGCAGCTTTTTGAGTGTTGGAGACAATCCTACTCATGGAGTCAAGCCGGTTGTAAAAGCGTCCAATGTAGGCTAGAAATGCGGTCAGCACACCAACTGTAATATCGTGGTGCGCCACCTGCCAAATACCAAAGGCCCATACGACGAGTAAGCCGACCTCGGTCATCATCGTGACGGTGGGCGAGAAGAGGGACCATAAAAAGTTGATGCGATCGTTCATATTCAGGTTGTGCCTGTTGGCTTCCCTGAAGCGGGCGGTCTCACGCTCCTCCTGCGCAAACGCTTTGACAACCCGTATGCCCGGTATGGTGTCCGCTAGGACGTTGGTTAGCTCTGACCAAACTCGGTCTATCTTCTCAAACCCTGTTCTCAGTCGGTCGCGAACAATGTGGATGAGCCATGCAATAAAGGGGAGCGGCACGAGTGTGGCAACGGCAAGCCAAGGGTCAATAGCCACCAAGATGAAGGCGGTCATTAGGATCATCAATACATCGGTTGCAAAATCAAGCAGGTGCAACGATAAAAAGACGCACAGCCTATCCGTTTCACTCCCAATCCTGCTCATTAAGTCCCCAGTTCTTCGACCTCCAAAGTACTCAAGGGATAACTTTAAAAGATGCTCATAAGCACTGGTCCTCAAATCTGCTCCGATGCGCTCGGACACCAAAGCGAGGATATAAGTCTTGGCCCATCCCAGCCCCCAGGCTAGTAAAGCGGAGCCAAAAAGGCCCATTAAGTACAAAGATACCTTATCGATATCGATTTGCTGCCCGTTTTGAAACGGGATCAACACATCATCCATGAGGGGCATTGTGAGATAGGGCGGCACAAGGGTCGCAGCTGTTGCGGCCAGGGTCAGCAAAAATCCACTAAGCAGTTGCCATTGATAGGGCTTGGCAAATCGCCACAGCCTAAATAAACTCCAAGAGACAGCGGGTGCCGCGGCCTGCCTTTGGCAGCTTCGGCATTGCCCGCTCGCATCTAACAAGGCTTTGCACTGGGAACAGCGGTTCTCTTGTGATAAGCGCTCACTCTCGCTATCTTGGCTGATGGGAGCTTGGGGGTCAAGTGCCAAGCTTTGACAAAGTAAATTCACAAGCTCTGTGATTTGCGAGGCATTTTGTTGGTATTTGAGCGTGAAACGCCAGGCCACTAATTTCGAATCTGAATCCAATAGCTCTAAGTTTCCGACCCCGGCATAATCGAAGTAATTCACCTTTAATTCAGGCCTTAAGTCCCATAATTGGGTCTGAAATTCGCCGTGGGCTCGCTTTTGAATGCTTATGAGGCGACCCTCAGTACAGATTAGAATTCCAGGGTTGAAACATAACTGCGCATCTAGGTCAACCTGCATCCAACCTAGAACGTTCTCTGTAGGTAGGATCTTTGCTGAAACAATTGAACTCCAGCTCGCAGGCAAAGAAGCAGGGCTATAACCTAAAGGATGAGGAATCATTCGTACTTTTATTAAAACTAAACAGCTAGAAGAGTTAAGATTTCATGCGCGGAATGAGTTAACCCTGTTGCCTCAAATATCTGACCACTGTTTTTTGAAAAAAATTGCAGCATCTCTCCCGCATAGCTTTGATTGTATCCATGCAGTACAGTAGTTCACAGGACTTACAAACTATAACGGCATTTTCCCCTCCATCTCTTAAATAAACGAACATCCAATGGCATTCAAAGATATTGAATTTTTGCAGATGCGCTATCTGCGCGGACCCAACTTCTGGACCTATCGTCCCGTCATAGAAGCTTGGGTGGATATTGGAGAGTTGGAGCAGTTCCCCTCAGACAAGATTGCAGGCTTCGCTGAGCGCTTGCAGCAGTGGCTACCTGGCTTGATCGAGCACCGCTGCGGCATAGGTGAGCGAGGCGGTTTTGTTGAGCGCCTTAAAACCGGGACCTGGCCTGCTCACATCATGGAGCATGTGGCCATTGAGCTTCAAACGCTAGCAGGGATGCCCGTTGGATTTGGTAAAGCGCGTGAGACCAGTCAGTCGGGCGTCTACAAAGTCGTGATCCGTACCCGTCAAGAGCAAGTGGGGCGTGAGAGTCTAAGTGCAGCCAAAGACCTTGTGATGGCTGCCATTAACGATCAACCCTATGACACCAATGCTACTGTGTCTAAACTAAAAGCCATGGTCGATGATCTTTGCCTGGGACCATCTACTGCGTGCATCGTGGACGCTGCGAGTGATAGAAAAATTCCCTCCATCCGACTCACCGATGGCAATTTGGTTCAATTAGGCTACGGAGCCCGTCAGCGCAGAATTTGGACTGCTGAGACAGACCGCACAAGCGCCATTGCAGAGAGTATCTCAAGCGACAAGGATCTGACCAAGCAACTGCTCAGTCAATGCGGGGTCCCTATTCCGGAGGGGCAAATTGTGGACTCTCCCGAGGAGGCCTGGGAGGTTGCGCAGTCGATGGGCTTGCCCGTTGTGATCAAACCCAGTGACGGTAACCACGGCCGGGGAGTGGCGCTGGATCTGAACACGGCAGAGGAAATTAAGGCCGCCTTTATCGTTGCGCAGGGCGAGGGTAGTGATGTGATCGTCGAGCGCTTTATCAAAGGCGAAGAGCACAGAGTTTTGGTGGTTGGTAACAAAGTTGTAGCTGTTGCGAGAGGGGAGACAGCAACCATCAAAGGTGACGGTAAGAGCACCGTGCTCGAGTTGATTGAGTCTCAAATCAACAGTGATCCAAGACGAGGCGAGGAAGAAGGATTTCCGCTTGATACGATCCGCTTATCAGAGCATCAACATGCGGTGCTAGAGCTTCAAAGGCAAGGCCTTGAGGGCAAGAGCGTTTTGGCCAAGGACCGCGTAGCTATTGTTCAGCGTAACGGTAATATGAGCAATGACGTGACCGATCTCATCCATCCTGATATTGAACAGATTGCCACCCTTGCTGCACGCGTGATCGGTTTGGACATTGCAGGAATAGATTTGGTGGTGGAGGACATTTCTAAACCACTCGCCGCGCAAGGCGGAGCTATCGTAGAGGTCAATGCAGGCCCTGGTTTGCTGATGCACATCAAGCCCGCTGTTGGTAGGCCAAGGCCTGTGGGACGTGCAATCGTGGACCACCTCTTTGAGTACAGTGATTCTGGACGTATTCCGATTGTAGGTATATTGGGAAGTAACCAAACGCGTATTCTCTCTGAGCTCGTGACATGGTTGCTTCATTTGTCTGGACGTCGTACGGGCTTGGCCTGTAGTGCGGGACTTTTCATGAACCAAAGACGGGTCCAGTCTGAGGATGCGAGGCACTTTGATCTCTCTGAGCGCATCCTGATCAACAGGGCCTTAGATGCGGCGGTGTTTGAGACCACAGTTTCCCAAATTCTCAACGAAGGGCTACCCTACGACCGTTGTCAAGTTGGAGTGCTAACCAACTTACCTGTTGAGCAGGGTTTAGAGCAGCACGATATCAAAACAAAAGAGCAACTGCTGGGTGTTGTGAGAACACAAATTGATTTGGTGCTCAAAGAGGGTGTAGGCGTTATCAATGCGGATGACGCAGACATCGTTGGGCTCTCGGAGTTGTGTGACGGAGAGGTGCTCTACTACGCTGAGTCCAGCGAAAACGCAACGCTCAAAGCGCATATCGCAAACGGTCGACGCGGCGTTTACTGCAAGGACGCGCATGTTGTTTTGGCGCGTGGCGATCAAGAGACGATGCTCTTCCCCTTGGAGTTCAAGCCCATCGCAAGACTCATTAAGGAGGAGGGCCTAACGACCTCCACGCTGCTGGCCTCGGTTGCTGCAGCTTGGGCTTTAGACATTCAACCTCTTTTGATTCGTGCTGGACTTAAAAATTTCGGTCAACAAGAAGTAACCTCCTCACCCTCTGGCGCGCAGGCAAAGTCAGTTAAAAAAACAAGGATGGATTCCTAATATGGAAATCTCAAGAATAAGGGCTCTCAGAGGGCCAAACCTTTGGACCAGGAATACGGCCGTTGAGGCGCTGGTCAGGTGCGAAGGTGAGACAGAGTTTGATCTCTCTATTGAGCCCGAGGTCGAGGCCCGTTTGCGCCACCTGTTCCCCGGTGTTGGGGCGCTCAGGGGTACGGATCAACAAGAGAAGATAACGATCGCTCACGCACTGGAGTCTGCAACGCTGCACCTTCAAATCCAGGCCGGTTGTCCCGTCACGTTTAGTCGGACCACCAAAACCCCAGAGGCAGGTTTTTACCAAGTCACTGTTGAGTACTCCGTCGAAGAAGTGGGTAAAAAGGCCATTAATTTAGCGATTGATTTATGTAATGCAGCGCTTAAAAATTCTGACTTTGATCTTGATTCAGCACTCAACGATTTAAGGGAGCTGGATGAGGACCTGCGTTTAGGCCCCTCAACGGGATCTATCGTTGATGCAGCGCTTGCAAGGGGGATCCCCTTTAGAAGACTCACCGAGGGCAGTCTTGTGCAGTTTGGATGGGGCAGTCGTCAAAGAAAAATTCAGGCCGCTGAGATGGATACCACCAGCGCCATTGCTGAGTCCATTGCACAAGACAAAGAGCTGACCAAAAAGCTCCTGCACGCTGCGGGGGTTCCCGTCCCAAGTGGACGTCCAGTCATTGATGCTCAGGACGCATGGGCTGCAGCCAACGAGATCGGATTGCCTGTTGTGATCAAGCCCAGAGACGGCAATCAAGGCAAAGGCGTCGCTGTGAACCTAAAAACTGAAGAAGAGGTCAAACACGGCTTTGCCAACGCATCACAGTTCTCTGATGAAATTTTGATCGAAAGCTACCTCCCTGGTAGCGATTACAGGTTGCTCGTGGTCGGGGACCGCTTGATTGCAGCTGCTAGGCGTGAGCCGCCCATGGTGGTGGGTGACGGTAAGAGTACTATTTTGGAGTTGGTTGAAAAAGTCAACGCAGACCCTAAGCGCGGCGACGGACACGCGACCTCGCTGACTAAAATTAAATTTGATGATATTGCCAAGGCTCGCCTTAAAGAGCAGGGCTTTGACTCCAACAGCGTGCCTCCTAAGGGCTCCAGGGTCAGCCTTCGCAACAACGCTAATTTATCTACGGGCGGTACCGCAACCGATGTGACTGATGATGTGCACCCCGAGGTCGCTGCGCGTGCGATAGCTGCAGCTCAAACGGTTGGTCTGGATATTTGCGGCGTAGACATTGTGTGTGAAACGGTTCTCCAACCTCTTGAGGATCAACGCGGCGGCATCGTTGAGGTCAACGCCGCTCCTGGACTTAGGATGCATCTGTCACCCTCATTTGGAAAGGGGCGTGATGTGGGTGAAGCAGTCATCAACAACATGTTCCCATCCGGTGAGGACGGCCGCATCCCTGTGATTGCGGTGACGGGGACAAACGGTAAAACCACGACCGTGCGACTGACCTCGCATTTGCTGCGCACGAACGGCTTGCGGGTTGGAATGACCAATACGGACGGCGTCTATGTGAATGAGCGACAAATGGACTCAGGGGACTGTAGTGGCCCAAGGAGCGCTAGAAACGTGCTTATGCACCCTGATGTGGACGCTGCAGTCTTAGAAACTGCCCGCGGTGGAATGCTCAGGGAGGGGCTCGCTTTTGATCGATGTAGCGTTGCTGTGGTGACCAATATTGGCATGGGTGACCATTTGGGACTCAACTACATCACAACGGTTGAGGACCTTGCAGTTCTAAAGCGTGTGATTGTTCAAAACGTTGCAACAAGCGGTATGGCAGTCTTGAACGCAGCCGATCCGATGGTGGCTGCAATGGCTAAGAACTGTCCTGGGCAGGTCACTTTTTTTGCACTAGACCCTCACCACCCCGTGATCGCAACCCACCGAGCACAGGGCAAGCGGGTGCTATTTGTTGAGGACGATCAGATGGTTGCGATGCAAGGCAAAATGCAGGTCAGGATCCCTTTATCCGAGGTACCCCTGACTCGGGGCGGTGCCATAGGCTTTCAAATTGAAAACGCCATGGCCTCAGTTGCAGCTGCCTGGGCAACGGGGCTCTCCTGGGAGACCATTGTCAAAGGACTCAGTACATTTATCAGTGACGCAGTTGCAGTGCCCGGTCGGTTTAATGTGTTTGACTATAAAGGTGCAACCGTCATAGCCGATTACGGTCACAACCCGGACGCCATTAAGGCGTTGGTACAGGCGGTGACTAATTTGCCCGCTACCCGTCGTAGCGTTGTCATCAGCGGCGCTGGGGACAGAAGGGATGAAGACATCATGGAACAAACGCGTATTATTGGTGAGGCGTTTGATGAAGTTGTGCTTTATCAAGACGCGTGCCAAAGGGGACGCCAAGACGGAGAGGTTATTGATCTGTTACGGCAAGGACTTCAGGGTGCGCGAAGAACAAGCTACATAGAGGAAATTCGCGGTGAATTTGTTGCCATTGACTCTGCGATGGACCGACTAAAACCAGGCGAGTTGTGCTTGCTGTTGATTGATCAAATTGAGGAAGCGCTGGAGCATATTACCAAGCGTGTGGGGGAGGCTCCGCCAAATGCCAAATTCTCGGTCGTGAATTAAAAAATAGCTATTGCGCTTCGTTAAAGCTGGGATTTAAAAACGTTATTACAAAGTTATTATCGGTAAATTCTGTTTTGACATAGGCTCCGTCAACCCACCTAGATGCTTTTGCAAACAGTTGGGCAACCATCAGGTTGTAATTAAGCGTTGCTGAGGTGTGTTTGAATTTGCCAAAGTATTGATCGTATACATTTTGGTAAATTCTCCCGCCCACTCCCACCTGACACTTGGTCTTGAGAATCTGATCCTTGTCGTTGAGAAAGAACGTCAGATTCATATCCCCCATCACGCAGCTGAGTGCTTTGGTTGCGTTGGGGGTCTTTTGCAGGGCTGATTTATCCCTCAAAGCTTCGCAGTCTTCAGTATCTTTTTTTCTAAAAACTGTCGAGAAATCTTTTTCACCAATTCTCTTTAACATCTCATCAAAATTGGAGAAGACGGGTTTATTGGTGTTCTTCAGATAATTGATGATCGAGAGGTACTGCTGCTTGGTCAGCTCGCAGGTGATCATGACCGATTTACCGTTTTCCTCATAAGCCTTTTGTGATTCAAATTGATGGCACACCTCGGCCACATCTTTATCTATGGACGAATTCAGATCAGGTGCAGCCCATAAAGGGGCGCTAAAGAGTGCCAATAATATTAGGGCAAATAGTCTCATCGCTTGGCAAATTGAATAATGAACCCATCAGTTTAGCATTTGCACTAGAACGTACTCACTGATTCCGTTTCGTAGGGTGCAGCGCGGGACTAAAAACTCTGTCTATTGGGAGGGAACTAGGAAGTCTTTGCTGATGTTAAAACCAATCTCATTGACGCGGTCTAAAAACTGAGTCAAAAATGCATGCAGTCCATTGGCCAGTATTTCGTTAATGGATCCGTACTGCAATTCAGACAGCAGTTTGCCCGCCCGTCTTTGCGTGCCTGCGGAGTGCTCATTGGCAACCATAGAGAGGTTACTGACAACCTCATTCAAGCTTGCATGTAAAGACCTTGGCATATCGGGGCGCAGAATTAAAAGCTCTGCAACACGCTCAGGCCGGATAATGTCTCTGTATACTTTTCTGTAGATCTCAAATCCAGAGACGCTTCTTAGTATAGAGCTCCAGTGGTAGAAGTCGTATTCTTGATCAATACTGTTGCCACCAAAAAATTCATTGTGCAGGCCGTGAAACTTTACATCCACCAGTCTCGCGGTGTTATCGGCTCTTTCTAAAAAAGTGCCCAGTCGCATAAAGTGTAATGCCTCATCCATCAGCATGGTGCCTACTGTGACGCCTCTGAATAAATGAGAACGAAATTTAACCCATTCAAAGAGTTTGCCTGGATCGCGTTTGAATTCAACTTTCTTGATCATCTTTTGAATTTCAAGCCAAGTTTGGTTTTGAGTCTCCCAGACCTCAGTCGTTAAACTCCCTCGCACCGCGCGCGCGTTCTCCCGAGCTGATCGCAGACAAGAAATAATGGAGGAGGGGTTGCTCTCATCGCTGAGCATAAACTCCATCACATCTTTAGCGACGATTTCTCCGTATTTAGCCTTGTAGGAGGGCAGAAGTTCGCTGATAGACAAAAGTCCCTGCCAACCCAGAACTGCCGCCTCTTGTGATTGCGGCATCAACGCTGTGTTGTAGTTCACGTCAAGCATGCGAGCCGTGTTCTCAGCGCGCTCGGTGTATCTGGACATCCAATATAAATGATCTGCTGTTCTAGATAGCATGATGTTTAGACCTCCAGTATCCAAGTGTCTTTGGTACCACCACCTTGAGAGGAGTTGACCACAAGAGATCCCTCCTTTAAGGCGACACGGGTCAATCCCCCGGGTACCATTTGGACCGTTTTACCACTCAACACAAAAGGCCTCAAATCGATGTGGCGAGGAGCGATTCCCTCTTTTACAAAGGTTGGGCAACTCGATAAACTCAGTGTTGGTTGAGAAATATATCCACTGGGGTTCTTGATGAGAGCATGTCTAAACTCTTCAATCTCGGCTTTGCTGGCGGCGGGCCCAACCAACATGCCGTAACCTCCTGCCCCGTGGACTTCCTTTACAACCAAATCTTTTAAATTTGCCAACGTGTATTTCAGATCCTCAGGGTTTCTGCAAATGTTTGTAGGTACATTTTTTAGGATCGGTTTCTCACCCAAATAAAACTCAATCATTTTCGGAACATAGGGGTAAATGGATTTATCGTCCGCGATACCTGTTCCTACTGCATTACAAATGGTCACGTTGCCTGCTCTGTAAACATCGATCAAGCCCGCGCAACCCAGGCTTGAGTCAGCCCGAAAGGCCAGGGGATCCAAGAAATCATCATCTACGCGTCTGTAAATGACATCTACTCGCTTGGGTCCTTGAGTGGTTCTCATATAGACAAAGCGGTCTTTTACAAATAAATCTTGACCCTCAACGAGCTCAATACCCATTTGCTGGGCCAAGAAGGCGTGTTCAAAATAAGCACTGTTATACATGCCAGGTGTTAAAACCACCACAGTTGGCTCGTCGGTCGTTCCTGGACTGCACGTTCTTAGCGTTTCAAGTAACAAGTCCGGGTAGTGGGCAACAGGCGCTACTTGGTAGGTGCTGAAGAGTTCTGGGAAAAGACGCATCATCATCTTTCTGTCTTCCAGCATGTAACTTACACCAGAGGGCACGCGCAGGTTATCCTCTAAAACGTAGTACTCCCCCTCACCCTTCTCGTTTGCGGCTCTAATGATATCGATGCCACTGATTTGAGAATAAACTTGATGGGGAACGTCTATACCCACCATCTCAGCTCTGAATTGTGGGTTTTGGGTGACCTGTTCAGTGGGTACGATCCCAGCTTTTAAGATCTCTTGATCGTGATAAACATCATGAATGAAACGGTTTAAAGCTGTAACCCTTTGAACCAAACCCTTTTGCATGTTGGTCCACTCATGATGGGTAATGATGCGGGGCAATAAATCAAAAGGTATTAGTCTCTCTGTGCCAGCACCGCCTTCATCTTTGTCCCCGTAAACGGCGAAAGTAATTCCGACCCGGCGAAAAATGACTTCCGCCTCCTCCTGATGCGATTGCATCTGAGACATGGTTTGAGCATCCAACCATTGCTTATAAGGGCCATACTGGGGCCGTAGCGCTTTGTCCTCATAAGGCAAGCGGGAATACATTTCATCAAAAGGCTGCATGCACAAAACTCCTTGAGTCAAGTTAGCAACTTCTACGCCATTACTGGGGGATGATGGGTAAAAAGTTAACAAAACTTCGAAATAGACGACTGGGCTCTATAGGTTGATGATTTTGAATGGCGATTTTGAGTCAAGAAAAAGAAGATTTAAGTAAATAAATAGTCAAAAGTTCTGTATTCCTTCATATCTGTAATCAAAATGATCTGGAAAATTAATCTTAGATCCATATTAGCCCAAAGTAGGGTGAATGTATGACTTATTTTTAAGGAACACACCTTAATGGTGCAAGATCATTAAAAAAGCACCTGTAAGGTGCTTTGTTTGGGCCAAGAGAGTAGGGGTAAGGTTATAGATATAGGTGGGGTAGGAGTAGAGGGCATCAATGGGCCTGTGTGTTTAAAAAGTCTTTAGCCTAGACATCTTAGGAGCCTGGGTTGCTACAAAGTTCTTTCTTGAGGATGGCCACATAAGTTCCTGGGCGAATCGGGCGCTCACCTATCCTCCACTCGGGGTCGTCAAATGATGCTACTTCCTTGCCTTTGCCTTGGGGTTTATCGTAATAGCTCTCGGAGATTTTGATGAACATATCGGTCTTGCAGTGAACTCTCCAACGCGTCAGCAAGGACTGGTAATCGTCTCCTGTTGGGCCTTTGGTCGACTTTGGAAGATCCGTCAAAGTCCAAGCGTAGCGGGTCACGTGGATGGCTTTAACAGAGTCTTTATCCCAAAAATAGGCTGCGTCCTCATTTTTGTCCAGCTCAGTCCAATCTGCTTGGGCGCTGGTTAAGGCCAAAGATGCACCAACTCCGATCACCACCTTGATAAGTACGGTGAAGGAGGCTAGGAGGACGGATTGATTAAGGTGTCTCATCTCATTTGTAGGTTGCTTGACTCTTTGTTTCGGCACCAATGCACAATAACTTTAGTGGAACGGCCCTTAGAATCAGAGGAAATAGCTAAAAAGTACTTTTGGCTTAAGATTTGCTTGACCTTCATTTATGTCTATACACGCCGCACTCCACCACGTTACCAGTTATAACTACGACCGATTGGTTGAGCTTGGCCCCCAAGTTGTTCGCCTTCGACCTGCACCTCACTGTAAAAGCAACGTACTGTCTTATTCCATTAAGGTCGAACCAGAGGGACATTTCTTGAATTGGCAGCAAGATCCGTTTAGTAACTATCTGGCTCGCCTCGTTTTCCCCAAACCAACTCGCCACTTCAGTGTCACCATAGACCTGATCGTGGAGATGTCTGTTTACAACCCATTTGATTTCTTTTTGGAACCCAGTGCAGAGCAGTATCCCTTTAAGTACTCCCCCGAGTTGAAAAAAGAGCTGGCGCCCTATAGAGTCAAAGGAACGTTAACACCGCATTTAAAAAATTACCTTGCTCACGTTGACCGGACAACTTGCAACACATCAGATTTTTTAGTTCGAGTTAATCAAAAGTTAAGTCAAGATATTCGCTACCTGATCCGTATGGAGCCGGGAGTTCAAACGCCTGAGGAAACTCTAGGTTTGGGCTCTGGCTCATGTCGGGACTCGGCCTGGTTGCTTGTGAATGTGCTACGCCACTGCGGACTTGCGGCGCGGTTTGTATCGGGTTATTTGATTCAACTCACCCCTGATGTGAAAGCGATTGATGGGCCTAGCGGAACCCAGGTTGATTTCACCGATTTACACGCTTGGTGTGAGGTCTTCTTGCCCGGTGCAGGCTGGATTGGTCTGGATCCAACTTCAGGACTGTTAGCGGGTGAGGGACATATTCCATTGGCCTGTACGCCTATGCCCTCAAGCGCTGCGCCTATTTCGGGTATGGTCGATGATGCTGAGGTTGAGTTCAGCCACGAAATGAGTGTGACCCGTATCTATGAATCCCCGCGCGTTACAAAGCCTTATACAGAGGAGCAGTGGGACAAAATTTATAAGTTGGGCGAAAAAGTCGATGCGCAACTCGTCCGCGGTGATGTGCGCCTCACCATGGGCGGCGAACCCACCTTTGTTTGCATCAACGACCGCGATGCAGCCGAGTGGAATACAGATGCGTTGGGTCCAACCAAAAGACAATTTGCAACCGAATTACTACACAAGTTAAGAGCGGAGTACGGAGATGGTGGTTTCTTACACCTAGGGCAAGGCAAGTGGTACCCGGGTGAGCAACTCCCGCGCTGGGCGCTCAGTATTTACTGGCGCACGGACGGTCAAACTATTTGGGGTCATCCCCATTTGTTGGCCGATGAGCGTGTCCCCCAGCACAGAACATCTGAGGATGCTGAGCGATTTATAAAGCGGTTAACCCATAATCTTGGGATTACCTCTGATTTCGTTCAGCCCGGCTATGAGGATACCTTCTACTATTTATGGCGTGAGCGCAGACTCCCCGTTAATGTGGATCCCTTTGATACGCGGCTTGATGATGAGATGGAGCGCGAGCGGATCAGGCGGGTTTTTGATCAAAAGCTAGACCATGTAGTGGGTTATGTGCTGCCGGTGCAAGTCGATGACGCTTCACTCGTTAACCGTGCAAGCGGAGCAAGCACAGAATGGATCACGGGCCCTTGGTACACAAGGGATGAGCGCTTGTACCTCATCCCTGGAGACTCACCCATGGGGTACCGACTCCCTCTAGATTCATTGCCGTGGGTCAAGGAGTCTGAGTACCCCTACATGATTGAGCAAGATCCATTTGCACCCAGGAATACGCTCCCATCCTCCTCACCACTCAAGCTGCAAAAGGCAAACTTATCCGCTGCTCATTCACAAAAATCCAGCGCGAGTGTGACTTCAATACCCGTTGACACGACACAAATCCCAGACCGCTTTGAATCTGCATCTTGGGTTGTTCGTTCGGCACTTTGCGTTGAGGTTCGCGATCCCCAGCGCTCTAATGGGCCCAAGGCAGTTAAAGAGCAACTCGAGAAGGATAAGAAAAGTAATAAGCCCGCACAACGCGTTTTGTATGTTTTTATGCCTCCTGTCAGTTTGCTAGAGGATTATTTAAACTTACTGAAGGCGGTCGAGCAAACCGCTGTGGACTTGGACTTGCCCGTGGTGATTGAGGGCTATCCACCGCCCAGGGATCCAAGGCTCAAGTTGCTTCAGGTAACGCCTGACCCTGGTGTCATTGAGGTCAATATTCATCCGGCGCATAACTGGAAAGACTTGGTTGCTCACACCGAGTTTTTATACAACGCTGCGTTTGAGACGAGACTGAGTGCAGAAAAATTCATGCTCGACGGTCGGCACACTGGAACCGGTGGTGGTAACCACTTTGTACTGGGCGGGGCAACACCCGCGGATAGCCCCTTCTTAAGACGCCCCGAGTTGCTCGCTTCACTCTTGGTTTACTGGCACAACCACCCAAGCCTGAGTTATTTGTTTAGCGGCATGTTCATTGGTCCCTCTAGTCAGGCGCCAAGGTTAGATGAGGCAAGAAACGATCAGTTGTATGAGCTTGAGATCGCGATCAAAGAGATTTACCGAAACCGGGAAGTTCACGGCGACAAAATGCCGCCTTGGTTGTTAGACAGAACGCTTAGAAATATTTTGATCGATGCAACGGGCAATACCCATCGCTCTGAGTTTTGTATTGACAAAATGTATTCTCCAGACTCCTCTACGGGTCGACTTGGCTTGCTGGAGTTGCGTGCATTTGAGATGCCCCCTCACGCTCGTATGAGCGTTGTTCAACAGCTTTTACTAAGAGCTTTGATTGCACGTTTTTGGGATAAACCTTTCAACGCTCCATTAACCCGTTGGGGTACCGAGCTGCACGACAGGTTCTTACTGCCAACCTTCGTGCGCATGGACTTTGCAGACGTTATTGAAGAGATGAATTTGTCAGGATTCAAATTTGAGAGCCAATGGTTTGATCCCCACTTCGAGTTCAGGTTCCCTTTGATCGGGCAAAGAGATTTACACGGTGTTCAAATGCACCTGAGAAGCGCGTTAGAGCCCTGGCATGTCATGGGCGAGGAGGGCTCATCGGGGGGTACTGTGCGTTATGTGGACTCCTCCCTTGAGCGCATTGAGGTCTCAGTCACTGGGTTTAACCCAAGTCGCTACGCGGTTACCGTTAACGGTCAGGCCCTACCTTTGCAGCCAACGGGCACTGTTGGGACTTATGTTGCGGGTGTTCGTTACAAAGCCTGGTCACCCCCTTCAGCGTTGCATCCAAGCATCGGATCGCACGCCCCACTTGTGTTTGATATTGTGGATACTTGGATGCAGCGCTCGATGGGTGGGTGTGCGTACCATGTGGCGCATCCAGGGGGTAGAAACTACGAGGCCTTTCCTGTTAACGCCTATACAGCCGAGAGCAGGCGGCTTTCAAGGTTTACGACCCACAATGCAACTCCCGGAACCATCCAGGCTGCAAAGTCCAATTTCGAGCTAGCAGGTTCTAGGGAGTTCCCTTTTACCCTTGACCTGCGTCGGTGAGACAATTGCGACACTTTGACTAATACAGCCCCCAAACCCCTCACCCTTACCCCCGAGATGATCGAGGGTATCCGACCATTGCTCAACCCCTCAGCGGTTGGGCATTTGGATGAGCTTCGCCAATACGCTTCGCCTGAGAGTCAGAGCGAAGAGGCTAAAAAAGGGAGTACCCCCACCCATTTAGCGCCAGAGAATTTGAGTTCCGATTGGCTCAACTTTTTAGAATACTTAGGTCCTCATGGACTCTCGGATCTGAGTCGCAGAAACAGCGAGTTATCCAGACAGATCAGGGAGAACGGGGTTACCTACAACGTCTATGCAGACCGTAACTCTCCCATCAGGCCTTGGTCCGTGGATGTGTTCCCGCTCATCATCAGTACCAATGACTGGGCAAAAATAGAGCGCGGCGTATTGCAACGTGTACGCTTACTGGAACAAATGATGGTTGACGTATACGGCGAGCAAAGACTCTTAAAGGAGGCTTTAATGCCAGCAGCGCTGGTGCAAGGCCACACCGGTTATTTGAGACCTTTGCACCATGTAATGCCCTCAGGTGGACGACACCTGCATATCGCCGCCTTTGATCTGGCGCACGGACCCGATGGTCAGTGGTGGCTGGTTGCTCAGCGAACGCAGGCGCCCTCTGGACTGGGGTATTTGCTGGAGAACCGAATATTGGTCTCCAGACAGTTCCCTGACGCCTTTGATGCCATGGGTATCCAGCGTTTGGCTGGGAGTTACAGGACTTTAATTGAGAGTCTCAAGCTTGCAAGTCCTGGGGGCAAGGATGCTCATATCGTTCTGCTGACACCTGGGCCCTACAGTGAAACTTATTTTGAGCACGCCTACTTGGCCCGTTACTTGGGTTTAGCCTTGGTTGAGGGCGGAGATTTAACTGTGCGTGACAGCAAGCTGTATCTTAAAACCTTAAGGGGCCTGGAGCCAGTGCACGGTATCTTAAAGCGCTTGGACGATGAGTTCTTAGATCCCCTTGAGCTCAGAGCGGATTCCATGTTGGGCGTTCCCGGACTCCTACAAGCCGTACGAGCTGGAAATGTGCTGGTTGCAAACGCACCCGGCTCTGGCTTTTTAGAGTCCCCGGCGTTGCTTGGATTTATGCCAGGCATCAGTAAAGCATTTACGGGTGAGACTTTGGAGCTCCCAGCCCTTGCGACTTGGTGGTGCGGGGAGAGGGCCGCGTTTAATGAGGCCAAGGCTTACTTAAAGCAAAGTGTGATCAAGCCCACCTATCCGGGTCGCCTGCGTGGAACGGGGGGCGCTCACAGCAGCATTGCTGAAGAGGACTTTGAGGCTGTGCTTTGCCAAACCCTCAGTGATGAGCAGATCCAAGGTTGGATCAAGACCATCGAGCAAAATCCCCACAAGTACACACTTCAGTCCTACCTCCCACTATCACAGATGCCGACGTGGATGGATGCGAGTGAGACGATGCCTGCGGGAATCATTCCGCGCTCAATGATGCTGCGTGTTTTTGCTGTCTCCGACGGCGTTGACTCTTGGCGCATCCTGCCTGGTGGTATGGCGCGTATCTCGCCTCCTGGGGAGCAGATATCCTCAATCCAAAGGGGCGGAAGTAGTGCGGATGTTTGGGTGCAAGCCACCCAGCAGCGCGATACCAGCACGATGCTGAATCGGCACTTTGATTTGAGTGTGCTGGAGTCTAGGAAGCGCCTGGTCACCAGCCGCGCTGCAGAGAACTTGTATTGGCTGGGCCGGTATACCGAACGCTCAGAGAATACCGTTCGACTTGCTCGACTTTGTTTGCAGTCCCTCAGGGCGGATGAGCGTCCCTCCACCTCACTGCTCTTGTGGCTAGAGAAGATGGCCAAAGATTTTCGGTTGATCCCAGAGGAGGTCCCCACCCCCGAGAAAAAGGAAGGGGAGAGGTCTATTCCTATCCTTGAAGAAGCCAAGACTGCTGGTCCCAAACTCTTAAATATTAAAAACCTCTTTGAGCGCACTCTCATTGATAGTTTAGACAAGCGAGAGGGAGTCAACAGTGTTGGTTTTAATCTGTCAGCTCTTGAGCAGGCGAGTTACGCTGTCAGAGACAGGCTCTCTCAGGAGAGTTGGAATTTGATTATCAATACTCGCCGCGATTTTACGCAAAGCGCTAAATCGTGGGACAAGTTACCCGAGGGGTCTTCGCTATACGCCTTAGGAGCCCTTGATAAAACCATTGCCTCACTTGCCGCTATCACTGGCTCTCAAAGCGACCGGATGACCCGCGATGATGGTTGGAGGCTCCTCTCTTGTGGACGTCACTTGGAGCGTCTTGGATTTTTAACCACTGCGCTTGAGATGGCTGTTGAGTGTCAAACGCTGAATCATTTGGATAAAGATACTTCGGGCTTTAACGCACTGCTTACGATTTTTGACAGCACCATCACATATCAAGCGCAGTTCCAAGAGCTTAGAGGTCTGGGACCGCTTTTGATGCTTTTGATCAAAGATGCGGACAATCCAAGGTCAGTTGAATGGGTATCTAATGCGCTTAAAGGTAGGCTCTCCAAGCTTGCCGGTAGCGCGCCCGATGAGTTAACCGCTATGGCCTCTATTGTTCCCAATCAAGCGGATTGGTCTTTAGAGAAGTTGTGTCAATTAGACGCAAATGGTGAGTTCACTAATTTGAAGAAAATGGTTGAAGCCTTCAAGGTTGCAACTTGGACTTTGAATGATGCGATCACTGAAAAATACTTTACTCATACTCTTGAGTCTGAACAAAGCTTGAGTGCTTGAAACACTCGTTAAATCCATGTTGTTAAACATCACGCACCGAACCCGCTACGATTACGACCCCGCAGTCGCGACTGCACATCATATTTTGCACCTCACCCCTCCTAATATGATCCATCAAGAGGTGATCGCGCACTCCCTGAACATTGAGCCTTATCCTGGAGAGCGTAGATCCTCGGTTGATATTTTTGGCAACATCAGTACCTACGTTGCAATGAATAGCGCGCACGAATTTCTTGATATTGTTGCGATGAGTCAAATTGTGACCAATGTGCCCGCTATAAATCAAGATACCTTAACAATGGACTGGCCTATCGAGTGGGGGCAAGTTCAGGCTCATTTGGAGTACAGAGCTGAGGCAAAATGGAGCGAGGCAGTGCAGTACTTATTTGCCTCGCCCATGGTCCCCATTCACAGCGATTTAAAGGACTACGCTGCTATCAGTTTTAACTCTCAAAGCACACTCCTGGGCGCCGTTAGAAATTTAATGGAGCGAATTCATCATGAGTTCATCTACGAGTCGAAGAGTACCGATGTCAACACGCCGGTCTTAAAAGCGTTGGCGCAAAAAAAAGGAGTATGTCAAGACTTCGCGCATGTGATGCTGGGATGTTGCAGATCAATGGGTCTTGCGGCGCGTTATGTCAGTGGCTATTTACTGACGCTGCCGCCTCCGGGCCAAGCGCGCTTGATTGGAGGGGACGCCTCTCACGCCTGGGTATCGATTTATTGCCCAACAGATCTTGAGACCATGCAAGGTGTGTGGTTTGATTTTGACCCAACCAATAACAAGATGGGCCTTTATTCGCCTGGAAATGATTACGTAACACTTGCAACGGGACGAGACTACTCGGACGTCTCTCCTGTCAGAGGGGTGATCCAGGGTAGTTTGGAGCACACTCTCAAAGTAGAGGTAACGGTTGAACCATTTTGAGGTTTACCGGCCGACATACTCAACCACAATGCGTTGTTATAACCAAACCGTAGACCACGGTCCTAGCCCTGGCCCCCTAGAAGGCGCTGATTATTGATGATTGATGGCTGATGGGGGAATTTCAAGCGGCAAAGAAACGCCGAACAACGGCAATACATTGCCGCATCAATGCATGGGCTAGAAGCCTAGACAGACTCTCTTTTTGGACCTGTTATGTTGGATTTAGGGCTTGAAGCTCGCTAGCATCCTGCAAACGTGGGCGTCCTCTGAGCCGTATTTGGCCAATCCGTAGCCCTGTACCTGGTAGTCGATACGCAGTTTGAATTGAGTTTCAAGTTTGAGTTGTAACTCCGCGGGTGAGATGAACCGTCTGAAATGGGCTTTGGCTTCTTTGGGGTTGTACTCATCTTCCTTGGTTCTGAATTCAAGGGCAATGACGTCCTCTGGGTGCTGGCAAATCTGCGTTATGAATTCAAACAGTTCATCTTCTTTTTGTTCTTGTATCGCGTGAAGAAAGAAACGTGAGTAGATTAACTTTTTCCGAGTTGTGATGGCCTTAAATAGGGGATGATTCAGATCTAATTCGCTCACGTCTCCTCTCATGAAAGCACTTAACTTTTCATTTGAAGAAATCATCTGAGAGTTACAAAAATCGATCGCGCTAGAGCTCTTGTCAATGCCTATTACGTCGTGTCCGAGGTATGAGAAAAAGAGAGTGTCCCGCCCGTTTCCGCATCCAATATCGATGAACAGGGAATGATTTTTATATTCACTGGCTATGAAGGCCGCAAATTGTGAAGGTGGGGATTGTGTTTTTTGTTTTCCGTAAAACGTATCCCAATAGGACTGCGTCGCTTCATCAAAGGAGTCCCCGTAGCCCCTAGCGTCGCCCTTATTCAGGTTCAGATGGGACGGGTCTTTCGGGATAGCTGATGCAGGAGTAGGCTGAAGGTCGGTTTTCATGGGTGTTCTCTCGTTAGAGTGCCCGGATAACGGCAAAAAAATGGCAACCCGGTCATACTCTAGGTAGAGCAAATTAGATGCCATTTTGGAAACCTGACCTTATCAGTTTTACCGATAATCTCATCTCTAATACAAAAAGAGCGCCTTAGGCGCTCTTAATGTTGAGAATCAGAAAAATATTATTTGGCCGCGTTTAAGGCTTTAATGACTTTATCGGTCACGTCCAGTTTAGGGTTGATGTAAGCAACTTGCTGCAGTAGGACGTCGTACTTTTCAGATTCAGCCATTTGCTTGATGACCTTGTTGGCTTTATCCAAAACCACCTTGAACTCTTCATTCTTACGGTTTTTTACGTCTTCTTGAAATTCTTGTCTCTTGCGCTGAAGCTCACGGTCTTGGTCCATGAGTTGACGCTGCTTGATACCGCGTTGCGCCTCAGACATGGTCATTGCATCACGGTCAAATTTTTCGGCATCAGACTTTAATGTGTTTCCCATATCCACAAGATCTTTCTCCCGCTTTGAGAACTCTTGTTGAAGTTTATTTTGGGCAGCAATTGCCGCGTTGGAGTCGCGAAATACTTTGTCAGTGTTGATGTATCCAACTTTGAGCTCTTGTGCACTAGCCAAGCTAGATACAAAAGCGGCCGTTAGTAAGGCGGCAAAGACTTTATAAATTAACTTATTCAAAAGAATATCCTGGATTTCGTTCAAAGATTAGATTCTATCCCCATCAGCTTATACAATTTTCACCCATATCTACAACCATCCATCCAAATAAGACGGCCTCAATACAAAGCGCTGTACTTCGAAGGGGTCTAACTAATGAATTAATACATACAAAAAGATTCAGTCACCTGGACGCGGTAAATATTCATCCCGACTCGATCAGGTGAGCGTCCCGGGCGAGACATACGCGTTCCACAACACGTTGTGGTGCCTCATCGGCACCATCCACAAGAGCTGAACGAAAGTACTGAGGGCGCCAAACAACGTGGTGTTTGCACGACAAAACTAAATTGTTATGGGATGGGCAGATTCTGTACACAATAACGAGGTATCCCTTTAGCTCCACAGTCGGTAAAGTTAACCGTTGGATGCACAAAAACTCAAACCAACCGTTGGCGTTGACTACCCAGCGACATGGGTTCAATTTCTTGATTGGTTCAATTCTGAGCAAGCTTGTCGCCAATTGGTGATGCAGTTTAAAATAAACGATTAACCAGTCGGGTCCATTGGGTTCGTCAGCACATCCTGGATATAGAGCTCGATTATTCTCAATTGCCTAAAAACGTGAATACGAACAAAAAGCCCGCTCAGAAGCCTGCTCATTGGTAACGCAGAGGCTTGGTTCTCATGTCTGCACAGATAAAGTTACAAGAGAAGGGCGGACGCCAGTGCTGCGCCTATGGACTTGGCGGGGATACGGCGCACCCCGCATTGCACTGCGGGTTTGAGTACTTCCAGCAATCTGCCAAGGAGCGCAAGGTTGTGAGGCTGAGTAGTTTTCCGACAGTGGCTACTGAGCATTGCTGCGAGCGCTGGCGTTATCTAGGACAGCCTCAGACAGCTGAGACGATCATGAGCAAGGCTAATTTGTCTAGTGACAAGCTCATTGATGTGTTCAAGGTCAAGACAGCAAACAAGGGAGATCCTTTGTACGAGGCACCTATGTATGCATATGAAAATCTTGTTGTTCGATACAAAAGAATGGGGGCTGTACTCGTTAAATTTACAAATTTCGCAGAGTATTAGTTAGCTCGTTAGAGCATATTTAGGTATCCATCTATAAGCAGATAAAGGCAAGCAATTCCAACAATTTCAGAAGTTAGAAAATCAATAAATGCACGTGCCCACGAAACGTAGGGGATGACTTTTTCTAATCTTGTATGGGTTTGAACTGCTTCACCCCGCCAAAGTGCACCGAGCCTGCGTTCGTGTTCTTCCATGAACACACGATCTTCTTCTGAGAGCTTTGCTCCAGCTAGTAGCTCAGCTTTTACGCTTCATGGTTAGCCAAGTCATCTTCCCATTCTGTGCTGAAATGATTAACGTACCAATGTGCAAAATCTCCCGCCGCATAGACAGAGAATGTAAGTATGTGATAAGCCACCACTAGTGTCATCAGTGCGAGAAGTACAGAATGGCTTGTTGTTGTGATTTTCATTCCCAACGCGGTTATCTCAGACGGGAATAGGTTGCCTACCGTGATGGCAATTGCGGCTAAACACCAAATGAAGAGGGCCTTGCGAACCTTCTGTGTTTCCTCACGCAAGGGGTTTTCGACTTTGCGTAGATCTCTTGAGTACGGATTAGCAGACATAAAAAATCCACCTTTTAAATTTGAATTACAGCGCGGTACTTAGTTCCTCGCCGCATTAATTTGTGTTTCCAATTCTTCTATCGAATGCAGCACGGTTGCAAACTCTGGAATGTCTCCAAAAATCATACCTATCATGGCTTGATAGTCTCGCTTGAGTTCGCCAACCATCGCAGTCGTTGGCATGATTGCAAATGAGCCTTCTAGCGCACTCTGTAACTCGTAATCTGGACGATTGAAAAACATCAAGGCATGATGAAAACAGTCAGCGCCCAAGCTTGTATTCTGTATGGCGCTTGCACCTGCTTCTGAGTTGAATAGCCTGTAGAGGTCGTAGTAATGTCGCGAGACGCGATTCCCCTGCTGCCTAACTTCACCTCGGTTGTCATGCCATTTGCGAAGACCATGAAGAATGACAACCTTGTCCCAAAAAGTTCGCTCAGCATTAATCGTGACAACGTTGGAGACAAGCAAATCAGTATCCGGTAAATCATCGGATAGGTAAGGTTTGATGGTCACTTCTCTGTGGGGATCTAGTGCTGACTTCGCACCCGCCTCAATTTTGACTGTTGGCTTGATGTAGCTGTTGGGCTCTGCGTTGACAGTCGGATAGCGAACAAGCAATGTCTGCTGGTCTGGATCGTCTGGGTCACTGATGACAACAGGGTTTGTGATCGGAATTCCTGCTTCGCCGAAAATTTCTTGAATTTGCCCGTTTAGACGACTTAGGAGTGCCCCTTGGATATAGCTTTGGCAGGCGCTTTTGATTTCGTTAAGTAGCTCTCGTTGTTTTTTTCCAGACAAGCCTTCTAAATTTTTAACTTCGATATGCTGACCAATGTCTTGCCTGAAGACCGTGATGTCGATGTCCTCAGAAAATCTAGAAATCAATCCATACGCTTTCGACAATGAAGTGCCGCCCTTGAACAGTAGGCGAGGTTCTTCCGCTTTTCGACCATTGAAGAGCAGATCTAAAGTCCAGGTGACCCAGAAGTCTTTTTCAACGTTTTGTATCGGCGTACCAAGTCGATTGGCAGTTGCTAGAAAAAGACCTTGTCGATCTTGTTCGGATGCACTGATGACTTTCAGGAAATCTGGATTCATGAGGCCACTCCTGTAGAGTCATGTTGAGACTGATTAAGTAGATTTTTAAGCCACTTTTGCATCCAGACGGGTACGGTGTACATACCCGATGTCAAATCATCTTTGATCGCTTTGGACCGAGGGTCTTGAAGCACACGAGATAGTTTGATTTGAATGATGTCTTGATCTACTGGAGAGCTTGTTCTTATTGCGTCTTTGAGCCAGTAAAGAGATTGAACGATCTTCATGGCTGGTCGACCTGCCCAATAGAGCTTACTCGGCGCAGTGACTTTAAATTGCACTGTGAGGTTGTCTAATTTGATTGATCGTAGGCGACCATCGGTGTGCACGATTACCTGGCCCGGCACAGCATTAGTCAGCCCGAGGTCATTTGCTGCAGTCATTCCATCAATCAATAAGCGCACTTGGTCACGCCTGCCGACCGCATCAATAACACTTCGATAGTCTGGAGGAGTGGGGCGACGCGTCAGAGCGTTAATTCTTGGTTTGTCATAGAGACCGCGATCAACCCTACGAAGAGCGTCGATCCCTACGAGTCTTTGCAAAGCTTTGTCCACTGCATCCCGTTTTCCTAGGTCGAGGAAATCCCCCGGAGTCCACACTTTTGTGTCCAGTGCTTGGGTGATTCGATCCATCACCTGTGAGTTAAGAGCTTGCGTTGATACAAACATATTCATTCCTTGTCCGAAAAGTATACACATATTTCGGACAAGGCGCAACAAACTAAAGGGGTTCAATCCTCTAACATGGAGAGATTCATTGATTACTTCAACAGGCTGTTGTGACAAAACCGGTGACATACCAAGGAATAGTTGAAAAGCTTACAAAAAGCCCTTAAGTGGGTCAGTGGAGCCAAGGGGATACCCCGTACACAATAACAGTACACAGATAGACGCAAGATATTTCAATTACAAATGGCGGCAGCTCGACTAACGGCTAATGCGGAGGACTTGCGCGGCTCATTGGCCAGAGATAACTGTCCGTTTGAAAAGTCTTGGTCCAGTACAGCCTCTCTTTGGGCTCATTAAACTTAAAAGCCTGCGACTTCTTGCATCGAAGTTACATGCCCAAATTAATCGGCTGTAATATGTGCATCGGTAATGGTTTTTTTCCAACGCGCAGAATCACTAGCGACCAACTGCGCTAACTGCTCGGGCGTACTCAGCTGTACGCGAAGCCCTTGGGCTGCGAGTTGCTCTTGAACATCTGGCATCGCTAAGACAGCAGCAATATCTTTACCTAACTTAACTACAATTTCAGGAGACGTTTTAGGGGGGGCAAACATCGCATACCAAGCGTCCACGGTATCCATTACATCGACCCCCTGTTCCTTAAACGTTGCCACATTAGGCAATATCAACTCCCTTTGAGCGCCGGTCACAGCAAGCATTTTTAATTTACCAGCCCTCACGTACGGCAGCATTGAGTGCACGCTTGCAAACATCACTTGAACCTGCCCACCCAACAAATCTGTTGTAGCCCCACTTATACCTTTATAAGGTACGTGCAGCATATCTAGTCCAAATTGGAGTTTGAATAGCTCCATCGCTAAGTGGTGAGGTGTTCCGTTTCCGGGGGAGCCGAAGTTGTATTGTCCAGGCCTGGATTTAATCAACTGAATGAGTGATTTCAAATCAGTTGCAGGTACTTGGGGATGAGTCACAATCGAAAAATTTGCAACCGCCATCTTCATCACCGGTGTAAAGTCATTGACTGGGTCAAAGGGTGGCTTCTTGTACAAATTAGGTGCCATCGTGATCGCGTTGATCGCCATCAAAAGCGTATAACCATCGGGAGCTGCCTTGGCCACATAATCGGCTCCTATGTTCCCACTCGCCCCCGGTCTGTTGTCTACAACAACAGCCTGCTTCCAGCGCTCAGCCAATTTGGGTTGAATTATTCGAGCTACGATATCGCTTCCAGAGCCTGCGGTAAAGGGGACTACGATATTAACCAAGCGCTCTGGATATGCTCCGGCGGCTTGTGCGCTAGACACCGCCAATTGGATTGGCAGTAGAAATAAGAGTTTAATTACAAGTTTCGTTGAAAGTAAGTCGATGAACGCAACTAATCGCATGGGTCTCCTCAGCATTTCGTTCCTTAGTAGATTAATTAAAATTCTCAAAGCCTCATAACCCCGTCCTTAAGACCTAGGTTTTAGGGCAAGATGGATAAGCCTTCTTTTAAATCATCTCTTTAAAGTCAAGAGTTATTTGTCATTAAGTATTGATTCGTCCCACCCCAACAGTTTGAATGCATTACCAAAATAAATGCGCCTTGCGTCTTCAGCGGGCAAATTAAGCGTATCAATAGAGCGGATGCCCTCCCTAATGAACATGGGGCCCTCCTCTGGATCAAAGGGGCAGTCACTTGCAAATACAACATGCTCAGAGCCGAAGAAATCAAGTCCACATTGAAGTGCCGAGGACGACCCGCCGAGAACCGTATCGCCGTAGAACATTTTGAAATACTCGATCGGTTTTTTCTTAAGGTTTTTGAGCACAGAGGACTCGCTGTTATCGGCGCTTCTAGAGCCCAGTTGAGCCCAAAGTGTTTCTGCTCTTCCAGAGAAATAGGGGAGCATCCCACCGCAGTGGTGAGTGATGAGTTTCAGCTGCGGTAAGCGATCAAAAAAAGCTGAGAACACCATGCGCGACATCGCCACACTGGTCTCAAAAGGCCAACCCAGTACTTGCCATATTTCATACTTGGAGCGATCCTCAGTTTCGTAGTCAGGTTTACTGCCTGGTCGAGTGGGGTGCATCCAAACGGGGAGATGGTGATGGTTTGTCACGCGCTCAAAAATAGGGAAAATATCCTCGTGATCCAAAGGTTTGCCACTTGCATGGGTGAGCACCTGCACGCCCTTTGCTCCTAAGTGATCTATGGCGTAGTCCATCTCCTCTAAGGCTGCTTGAGGGTTATTCATAGGCAAGGAGGCCACAAATGCCGGGAACTGTTTGGGCCATTGCTTACAAATTTCTGCCATCCCAACATTTGCAACGCGTGCAAACTTAGGAGACTCTTCAGGTCCGCCTAGCATCTCGGGCGAGGGTACAGCCAAAGAGATGATTTGTTGTACATCAGGCCATGATTTGAGCATGTCCACCCTGGCAGGCATGTCCCAAAGCATCCTCAGGTTGCTCATTCGCTTAACCATACCGGGCTCGCGGCCATATTTTTTAACAAGTTCCATGTATGCAGGTGGCATCACATGGTTATATATATCAATCTTCGGCGTATTCAATTGAAATTCCTAAAAGGGGGGAAGGCACTCACTCTATAAATAAATAGCGGCATCAAGTCAAAGTTGGCCAACAGTGCGCTTCCTGGGAACTTACATGTAAATTACAAGAAGCTCAGTCGGATCGCTTTTGGTACTCTTTGGAAACTCTTTTTGAGAAAGCGTAATGTTGTCACTAAACGCCTTCACGAAACACCACGACTTACCCTAACAACCGGCTTGGGTGAGGTTGTGAATCTTCAAACTCCATCCTCTAGTTTGTTCAATACGTTACGCTCTAGGGAGAGGCGCAGCAGACTTGGTCGTTTTACTCTTTTGAGCTGTTTTTTTGAGCTGTGTCTGTGTATAAGGCGCTGGTAAATTGGGTATATTGCTTGGCCGTGGCCGTTGGCTGCTGTGGGGCCGCTGCAGGCCCCGTGTGTTTGATCGCAACTCTTTGTAAACGCTCACCAAGCATACTTTAGCGTACACCGCCAAATCTTTGTGGGTCAAGCGTATCATCCTGAGCTTACAGATCTAGAGGGGGCGCTTTGCCTGCTGCAAAGTTCTCATCCACTGGATTTTTGCTGCATCATCAATGGCTACCAGTCTTTCTAACTTGGAAGGTAGAAGATGGGTTGGTGTATTTTTCAACACTACTGATTGGAGCCCCTCAACCTGGTTCGACTCAAATTGAGATTCAAAATAATTAAAAAAATACCCACTGGTCAGGTGGGTATTAAACAGTAAATGGTTGTTTACCGTGGAGATGTCACAGTAATGCAATAATTGGACCAGGTAATTTCCCTATAAAAACCGACTAAATGACCCAGGCAAATGTTTTACGCACTCTTTTGGGCATTGTTTTTGCAATTATTTGAGGGTAATTTGGCTTTTGACGGTTATGTATCGTTTGGATAACCACCATTGCTCCAAAAAGGTGCGTTGCAGTTGTTATCATGCAAAACAATTTAAAGTGCATTGAGTTATCGAAGAAAGGGAGTCCAAAGGATATCTCGTAGAGTTCCCAGCAAGGCCCTCGTTCTGGCTCCTGCGTGTGCT
>CAJAYT010000150.1 GCA_903949285.1 uncultured Burkholderiales bacterium | reverse complement strand
TTTATTAATTTGTTCGGTCAATTTAACCGCTGACCTAGGTGGATACTGAATCCAGTCATCCTTGGAGTCTCCCGCGTGCGCAAATCCTTGAAACAAAAGCGCAGCTATGCCAACGGTCTTTAATAGGGTTTTCCCATCCGTTTTTTGGAAACTTCTGACAATTGAGGATTTGAACATTAGGTTTTGCATAATCCAGTTCTTCAGTTCGTAATAACAGTATCGATCAATAAGAATCGACCCGAGCAGTTACGACTTTAGAAGTGCTATGAAATAGCAGGAATAACCCGCCTGCAACCCCAATTTTTGACTTATTTTCAGTTTATGGGGACGGGTAGAACTTATAGATCGTACCCTGGGAGTTGGCTCCCCCATTTGGTGTAGTGCCGTAAAGATAGCCATCTCCGCCGACGACCAGCCCAGAGGAAGGATTGGCGCCATTGGTCATGTCAAATAGATGTACAAGTTTCTCTGAACCGGAGGTGGTTACGGCAAATATGGTTCCATCGCCATTGGCATCCCCCCCGTTGGGCGTAGTTCCATAAAAGACACCATTTAACTGAATGAGATTGCCATTAGGATTGGCGCCGTCATTGGTGCTTTGAAAAGAATAGAGAACGGGACTGGTAACAGTGCCAGTAGTAGGCAGTGCAAAAAAAGTTCCTACATTGTCTTTTCCGCCTTTGGTGGTAGTTCCGTATAACTTGCCATCAGCACCAAATGTTAGAGAACCTGAGGGTGTATCGCCATCGCAAATTGCTTGTGAAATACACTGCGTACGGCCTTTAAAAGCATAGAGCAAAGTAGGTACACCAATGACTGGGGTGGCAGGCAGACCCGTAGCAGGAATTACACCCAAATCCATTGAAAAAATAGTTCCAAAACCAGGAAGACCTCCCTCACTTGTTGTTCCGTATAAGACATCATGTGAGTCTATGATCAGCCCAGATAAGGGTTTGATGCCAAACTGTAATGCAGGATCGAAATTGTAAATAACACTTTCTTGAACACTGGTCCCGCCCAGTAATTGAATTCTAAAAACGGTTCCGTTACCATTTGTTCCGCCAAGCAGAGTCGTTCCGTATAAAGCATGATCGTTGCCAGCGCCTGCTACCAGCGTACCCATTGGACTTACTCCGTCTGTGCCGGTTACACCAAAATCATAGACACTGGTAAAACTGATGGCACCAGTTGTGGATATAGTCACTTGGAAAACAGTTCCCCCACCATTCGCTCCTCCATCACTTGTGACTCCGTAAAGATTCCCATCGGCTGCCAGCGTCAAACCAGTAAAGGGCAATGCACCGTCAGCGCCTGAGAAAGTATGAACGGCGCTGGGAGTACCGTTAGGACTCATTGAGAAAACACTTCCGTACGATGAACCAGTACTACCTTCGGTGGTTCCGTAAAAATTTCCTTTGGCGTATATCAATGCTGAGCTAGGAGTAATGCCCACATGATTTGCGTTACTACCTGACATATCATATATTTTCGCAAAGGAGGGAATAGGCGTTGGAGCACCTCCCCCGCCTCCACCTCCAGAGCCACCCCCCGCACACGCCAAACCGCCAACGGCAACTGAGCATCCGGCGCTACCTCCACCACCACACGCACCCAAAATGCATGTAATTAAAGCTAGACAAAGTAATCTGTATAAATATTTCATTGGAAACTACACCCAGGAATTGCCATATCTAATTGTTTGCAATAGGGAACTGGCTTGGGCTTCCCAGACTCGCGCTTGACTGAATTAACCTCTTGCTTGTCATCCATTTTGGAGGACTCAGATTTATCCGTCTCTTGATTAATGAAGTTAGTGCCCCTAATTTGGCTAGGTTTGGCCTGAGTCTCGCTTCTGAGTCCAGTTTTGACTGGGTAGGACTTTGCAGATTCACTCTCGCGCTCTTTTGAAGTAGTCTTATTTTTGATTTCTTCAGACTTGAGGTTTTGGGGTGCAGAGCAAGATTTAACAATAAAGGTGATCTTGGTCGGGTAATCAAATCCCGCACGAGTCTCTATATCTGTGAACACACCTATTCCGCCACCTACCAAAACGTTGCCGTAAAGGGGGAGATTTCCGCTAGAGGTGATTTTCACTTTATGAAGGTCAAAGTTATCTCCCTTGCAATTTAATTCCAGCTCGTCATAGCCCTTGTGCAAATGAATCGTTCCTGGCGTATTGACGCTCCACTCACCCATCTCATTGCCAACACTGCACTCGGCCTTGACCGGTTTATCACCGCACTTGGTCTCGATATAAACATCTTGGTAACTACCCATCATGACGGACGCGCATCCCCCGATCGCCAAAATAAATGGGATACATAAAGATTTGATATTTTTATAAAACTTTTGCATATCAATATCGATGTCTTGTTTCTTCTTGATGTGAGCGCTAGCCCTTTGTGCACTGGCAGAAAATTCTTGTGGATAAGACTTTGCTATGTTCCGTCACGCTCAAAAGCGCACAAGAGAAATAACACCTTCCCACCCATGGAATCGGCTTCATAAAGATATACTTTAATAGAAGAAAATAAATTAAATAACCTTTTTTATTTAATTTATTTAAAATTAATCCAAAAAAAACATAACTTAATATTTAATAAAAAATCTTGGCCGATACTTCATCGTCCCAAACATACGCTTAGACGCCTCCTGAGCTTGGTGATTTAAGGGGGTTCGTCTGTACAACTGGGTTGGACCCTGTTGCTGCACTAGACGATGAGACCAGTTGAGTGGCAACCGTGGGCGGTGTCAAACTGAGAGTACTTGCTGGGCTAGCATTACTGTATTGGTTCAAGGCGGTGCCGAGCGCGTTGGTCATGACTGCGACATTGGTTGGGGTAGCGCTTGTGTTTGCAGTTGAGCCAACACCTGCCGCTAGAGTGGCCAAACCAGCAGCCTGAGCGTTGGGAGCAACCGAGGCCGTGTACTGGCTCAATACTTGAGCCAACTGAGACGCTGCACTGCTGGTCGCAGCAGCTGAGCTCAACCAAACGTCGGCCATCTCGTAAGTTTTACCACTCGTCGTTGTATAGCTTGAGATCAAACCAATCGTATTTCCATTACTTGACTGATTGCTGATGGTTGCATTGAGATTTAATGACTTAATATTCAATTGTGCAAGCGTATAAAGGGCGCCCGTTGGCGTGGTGCCGTTTGAACCCGTTGCTACCCAGACCTCAAGCTGGTTGAATATTGGATCACTGGAGTCGATCACACCACTACCGTTTACATCAAAGGCAGATAAGGCAGCAAAACCATTAGAAGCTGTTTGTCCATTTGGCATGACGGTGGCTGTACCAAACAGCTCAGACCCATTGGTCACGGTTGTGACGCCCGTTGGGAGATCAACAAGGAAGCCCTCACCTGG
>CAJAYT010000149.1 GCA_903949285.1 uncultured Burkholderiales bacterium | reverse complement strand
CTAAAGAAAGGGGTTCACAAAGAGAGAAAAAATAGTCACAATTCAAACACCGACAGCAAACATTAGATCTGTCCAGGTGTTACTGGAATGAGTGTCCAAGTGTTAGTGGATTAGGTGTCCAAGTGTGCTGGAATACGCACTCAATGCTCTCGTTCGGGGTTACGAGCTCGCAGGCGCCACCCGTTCTCTCGGCCAAATCCTGTAGCAGGCTCTCAGCAGGTGCGCTACCAACCCCAATTGCAAATATTCTGTGGTTGAATTTTTTAGCTTCCTTGATGACAGGCTCTATGTTCCACACGTCACCGTCCGTGATCAACAAAAGATTGACGGTCGTTTTGAAGTCCGTTGGGACTTCAAGTTCGTAAGTTGAACGCAGTGCCTTTTTAATCTCCGTTCCACCTAAATTAGCGTCCGTCTCTAGAATAGCTTTTGCTAATGTCTTCTTGATGAACTTCTCTGTGGCCAGATTAAGGGTGGGTTTCAGATGCTCAACGTCAGAGCCAAATTTTGAGTAAGACACCAAGTCCGTTTCTTTTAGCATCCGGGTTACTGCATCCATTGCAGTTCTAACCTGTTCGATGCTTTCACCAGCCATAGAGCCTGAACAATCAACCAAGATTTTGAGGGCAAGAGGACCATTTGACGCTTGTGGGAGCTCTGGACAGAAGCTCGCGATCATGGCGTAGGAGTCGTCCTCTTTTGCTGCGACAACATACGAATTTACACTCTTGGACTCGATATTGAGGATGAAGTCTCGGTCTAATAACGCTCCTTGCGTTATTTGTATGCATTTGCCGGTCTCAGTAGACGTTATTTCAACGGAATGGCTTGGACATTCGATATTCCCCTCTGCGAGTTTACCCACTACATCCAATTTAACAGTCAACGGATATTCGATTAACGCGTTGGTTCCTACCTTTTGATGACCAAAAAGTCCGCCTTGTGCCTCCTGGTCCCCGTACCTTGCCCCTATGACGGTAGGTATGGTCAGTCTGATGTTTCCTTTTACGCTACGAAGCATTTGAGCGTATTCAATCTCAATAACTGCTTCCTCCCCTGCTTTGAGGTTTCCTAGATTGGCAGTGTAGAGTCCGTAGGGATTCATCTCCACCATGACTGGAGTGTCCCCATCCTCTATGGCTTTTTCATAATTCTTTTCTGCAGTTTTCTTGGGTAAACAGATTGCACTGAGTCTTTTACCGGCAATCTCGACATTAAACCCCATCAAATTGGAACCCCAACCGCCTGGAAAGGTATAGACAGCCTCTATGGTGTCGCTCGAATCATTGACATATCGCTGTCTCATCTTCATAGTCATTAAGAGACCCTCAACCCGGCCCTCAAGGCGCACTGACTTGAGGGATACGTTTACATCTCCGTCTTCGCTGATCAATCCTGATTTGTTACTCATTGTGCGGACTCCTAAATTGACTATGAATGAAATTCTTTTAAGGGGGAAATGTAGATTCCGTATCCCCTTGTTTTACGGCTTTAAGGATGCAGTATTTGGCAATTAATTAAAGGGCTCCAAATACTGCGACAACTTGGTTTCACATCTACAAGGCCAAAACCGCATCGCCTATGACTACAAGCCCACCATCAGCTAACGCCACTGTTTTTCTTTAATACTTTGTTCGTAACACTGATTAGCTCCTTCATCAGCGCTCTTAGTTGTTCTGGACTCATACCTGCCTCCTCCGCAGAAATTTGTAATTCAACACCCGGCGCCAAATAGACATGACTTTTAACGTCTATTGACCCAGGTTGCCTTTGTTTGGGGGCAATGGGTGACTCTCCTCCTGCCAAAACCTCTCCAACCCTTTCTAACGAAATTCCAGACTCTGTCAAGCGTTTGATCAAAATTAATTGATCAAGATGCTTTTGGGTGTAGTGGGCTGCACGGGTCTCCCCGATTGGCCTATCCACCAACCCCAGTTGCATGTAATACCTGATCGTCCGAGTGGAGAAATCGGTTAATTTACATAGATCATCCAGGCTGAATTTCGTCTCGTTCATAGGTGCTTTGAATAGGAAGTTGATTTATTATAACAGTTTAACTGTAATAATCAACTGTAACTATAGTAAACACCTAGAAACTGATCAAAACAACAATTTAAAGTACCAAATGGTCACAGAGTGAGCTTCTCAAAATGAGAGAATAGAAAAATATAAAAGGAATCACTAATGTCGCAATATCCAATGGACTTACAGCATCCTGATGAGGATTTTGTTGCCTGTTGGCGAGCTGCTGGTGTTCATTTAAGCGAATTTGGGGACGGAGTAGTCAATAACTGGCTACGCGCCCATGTAAGTCCTCCGTTTATGGAACATCTATCGTTTAGGCTCGGGAACCAACTCTTCTTTATTAGGATAGAGGACGAGGACGATCGAATCCAAATTCCCGGAAGTCGAAACAGTCTCGAATTGATTGCATCAAATTCTAAAGGACACGCATGCTTGATGCCCATGAAAATGACATCGGACGGTTGGTCTCCGTCTTATTCCGGGTGGGGTCTTCTAGACCTTAATACAAATCGGCCTATTGATCCAGCGGAATTCATTACTGATGTGCAAATAGAAATGACTGATTGGGAATTACAAGATTTTGCGGTCCAAGTAGTTCGACAACTTATTGAGAAAGAGGGATTCAGTGTTATTTCATGGCATGGAAATCCTGAGACTAGTCCATCCATATGGTTTGATGCAGGTAAAGGCCCAGAGTGGGTTGTCGTTAGAGCCGTTAGATATCCTGTTGAGTCGGCACTTATCCCTTTAGATATTGATGAGATTGCACAAACATGTAGGTTCATGAGTGAGATTGGTCATTTCGCAAGTGTTGCCGTCATTTGCGAGGACGGGATGTTTGAGGCAGAGAATCTAGTTTTAAGAGGTCACGCACTGCATGTCAGGTATTTAGGTCTGGAAAGATTAGAGTTGCCTCATAATTTTATTTAAAAATTATTTTGTAAATTACCTATTCACAAAGTTTAACAATTTATGATTAACTCAAAACCATTTTCAGAACTTGTTGCCAAAGCTCAGAGAAATAAATGGTGCACAAAGCTTTTCTGTACTACATGTAGCTCTGTCTCTTTTAGGGAAGAGTTAAGAGCAATCCCTAGGGAAGAAGTTATCGAAGGCTTAAGGCAACTTAATTTAGATTTCATTGAAAATGAGCACGATATGTTCGTCCTAACTGCCGTTGAGATTGCTCATTTTCCAACATGCATTGACTTAATAGAACCGCTCAAGGGAACGCCTGCTGGTGAAAAATTAGCGTCTATTATTGAATATAAAAATAAGAGAATCATTGAAAGAGCTGAGTTAGAAAGATTCAATTCACCGGAAGCTACTGCCTTGCGTAAAGCTAGCAAGAAAACAATTAGACTAACAAAATCTGAAGTACACGCGAAGAAACAGGCAGTGATTAATAAACGCGTTAGACCTATTACCGAGTTACTGGATCAAATAGAAGACACTAAACTGTTGGACGGAATTAAAAAAATTACTGAACTCGATTTATTGCCCGTATTAGGTGGAATGTATTTCCAAAGACTCTCTAAGTATTACCGATGTCATTCTCTCTCATCAGATGAGATTCAAATCATTAAATATTTTGCAGATATAGCTAAAGGGCACTGGACAAAATTATTTGCACAAGTAACGAATTAAACGTAGATAGCGTTAATTGTCAACTATTTATCGCTTATAGTGAACTCCCTTATTGCATATTCAAAGTTCATATCTTCTTTAGTAATTAAGAAATATTCTAATTTTTTGACAAGATCATCAACAGGCTCCAAAGTGAGGGTAATTCTAATATCCACAGGCTGATTCAATTTCTGATTTATGAACTGCATGACATCGTTACTGACTACGATAACTGCTGATACAGTCCGTGAGAAACTCTCACCCCAGTACCCTGCATGGAGCGATAGATGTGTCTCTTCCTCTTCATCTGTTGTGAAATAAATATGTCCAGCTAGATTTTTCTCCATTAGATACACACCTACTCCCGGCCAGTCTAATGGTGCGTTCTCCCAATCACCGATTAATTCGCAGACGTAGTATGCTTTAGCAGGCTCCTTGGGGTGATAGTAAGTGACCTTTCTTTTATGCTCCTCGCTCAAATGACTAGAGCGTAGGTTCAGGGTATAAAACGCCCGGGTTTGGTTGTCGGTTGTTATTTGGTTTAAAAGCGCTTTTTCCATGAATTCTCTTTTTTATTCGAATTTTGTTGAAGTCTGAAGAAGGTTATTTAACCAGGCAGGTTTTTCGGGGCAGTGCTTTTTAATCCACTCAATTGCTACTGGGTCACCGTTTACGGCGGCTTTGCCCATCCAGCGATTTGCAAGGT
>CAJAYT010000148.1 GCA_903949285.1 uncultured Burkholderiales bacterium | reverse complement strand
TTGGGGTCTTGGCCTGGATAGCCGGGATCCAAGTAGCGCCACTCATCAAATAAGTTAACCCCAAAACCTGTTTTGCGAATAGACTTCAAAAACTGTTTGGGAATGATCGCGTCAGTATCGACGTTTTCTCGGTCCATCGGTGCAACCAAGCCTTTGTGTACGGTAAATTTTTGCATAGTGCGTATCTCTTAATCCGTTTTTAAATTTAGACGTGCTACTGTTAATTCGCTCAAGCGTACTGTCGAATATCAACAAAGTGCCCGTGTATCGCCGCAGCCGCAGCCATGGCAGGACTCACCAAATGGGTTCGTCCCCCCGCTCCTTGACGGCCTTCAAAGTTTCGGTTGCTCGTGGACGCACAGCGCTCACCTGGCTCGAGTCGGTCAGCGTTCATGGCCAAACACATCGAACATCCAGGCTCACGCCACTCAAATCCTGCAGCTTTAAAAATTTTGTCCAAACCTTCCTTCTCTGCTTGTTCCTTTACAAGCCCCGAACCAGGAACGATCATGGCAAGTTTGACATTACGTGAGACCTTTTGACCCAATTTTTTAATTACATATGCTGCTTCACGCATATCTTCAATTCGGCTATTTGTGCACGATCCGATAAAGACTTTATCAATCGTAATGTCAGAGATGTTCTTGCCGGGCGTCAATCCCATGTAAGTTAAGGCGCGCTCAATGGCTCCACGTTTGTTGTCATCGCGTTCGCGGTCTGGATCGGGAATGCTGTCGTTGACAGACAGGACCATCTCGGGCGAAGTACCCCAAGTGACTTGGGGCTGAATGAGGCTTGCATCTAGGGTAACGGTCTTATCAAAGTGGGCTCCTGGGTCAGAGTGCAATGTCCTCCAGTAAGTTACGGCTTGGTCCCAAGCGACGCCCTCAGGAGCAAGGGGGCGACCTTTGATGTACTCGATCGTTTTCTCATCTACTGCGACAAGGCCTGCGCGGGCACCGGCTTCAATAGCCATATTACAAACCGTCATGCGTCCTTCCATGGTCAGCGCTCGGATTGCAGCGCCCGCAAACTCAATTGTGTAGCCGGTACCGCCGGCGGTACCAATTTTGCCAATGACAGCCAAAACAATGTCCTTGGCCGTGCAACCTTTGGGGAGTTGCCCGTCGACTTGAATCAGTAAATTCTTTGCTTTTTTGGCGAGCAGTGTTTGAGTTGCCATCACATGCTCAACTTCGCTCGTGCCGATGCCGTGGGCAAGCGCAGCAAAAGCGCCGTGCGTAGAAGTATGTGAGTCTCCGCAGACCACGGTCATACCGGGCAGCGTAGCCCCGTTTTCTGGCCCGATGACATGAATAATTCCTTGACGCCTGGAGAGAAAGGGGAAATAGGCGGCCGCGCCGTATTCACTGATATTTTTATCCAGTGTCGTTACTTGTTCTTTACTAATTGGGTCCGTGATGCCGTCGTATCCGTGTTCCCACCCTGTTGTGGGTGTGTTGTGGTCTGCGGTTGCGACAACGGAGGAGAGGCGCCAAAATTTTCGTCCCGCAACTCTGAGCCCCTCGTAGGCTTGGGGGCTTGTTACTTCGTGAATCAAATGACGGTCAATGTACAGAACCGCTGTTCCGTCTTCCTCAGAGTGGACAACGTGTTCGTCCCAAATTTTGTCGTAAAGAGTGCGTCCCATATGTATAAGATTCCTAAGAAAGCGGAAAAGCAAAGGAGCGGAATAAATTCCGATTCTCAGATATTTTGAGAAAAGAGGTCTATTTTAGCAATGACTGAACGATATGCGCGCGCAAGTCCCTTTAAAAATACGGGGTGTATTTGTTGCCGCCACTCTAACTTTGATTCGAGGCCCAAGGAGTTGCTATGAGTTGGTGCGCTGAGTGAGGTCTTGACCTCACAATTAATATCCGTAACTCTCAAAACGCCGCAAGTTAAACGACAAACTTGTCCAAGAAGTGGTTACTCACCCTTGATGATCTGTTCTGCGCGTACGCGTCTTGCTCGGTGATCAATATAGTAGCCCCCGTATTCGGTGTAGCGCATCACCGCTTGGTTGCATTTTGTGCAGGCAAACACATCGCACCTGTTGTAAGGGAAGTGCTCAACGGAAATCAATGCCTTGGGATCATCTGCGCGCAGCGAGGTGGGTTGGAACTCCTCAAAGGTGGGTTCATCCACGCGAGCATCCCTAAGCGTTCCCAATTGGATCAACTGCTTTTGGGGCCACATGCTATCGCTCATCGTATCCCAGCCTTCGCAGCGCAGCAAACTACAAGTGCACGGGACGGAACCACTGTCCTCAATTTTGCAGATTAAGTGGGATAACTCCTGGGAGTCTTTGATCAACTTCGGGTCGGAATTCATGAAATTCTGTCTGGTGGAGATTTTGGGTTAACTATTCGAAAATTCCGCGTAAAAAGAGCGTCCCTTTGCGGGCCAACGCCGCATACAAAAAAGGGCTCTACAGACATGCTGCGAGCCCTTCTCTTTGAGTGATCTGTAAGGGGACATTAGCCCCCTTACTTGAAGTGTGTTCAGATTAACGTTTGTTAACAGGGGGAACATCACGACGCACAGAGCCAGTAAAGAGTTGGCGGGGTCTGCCAATCTTGTACTCAGGGTCTGCAATCATCTCGTTGAGTTGGGCGATCCAACCGACGGTTCTGGCCATCGCGAAGATGCCTGTGAAGAGTTTGACTGGAATACCAATGGCTCTTTGAACGATACCGGAGTAGAAATCAACGTTGGGGTAGAGTTTACGTGAGACGAAGTAATCGTCTTCTAGAGCAATTTTCTCAAGTGCCTTGGCTAACTTGAAGAGAGGATCGTTCTCAAGACCCAACTCTTGTAGCACTTCGTTACATGTTTCTTGCATGAGTTTGGCGCGTGGATCGTAGTTTTTATAAACACGGTGACCAAAGCCCATTAGTTTGACGCCGGAGTTTTTGTCCTTAACTTGAGCAATAAATTCGCCGACCTTCTCAACGCCGCCTTTGGCTTGAATTTCGCCGAGCATGTTCAGGCAGGCCTCGTTCGCGCCGCCGTGTGCAGGACCCCAAAGGCATGCAACGCCAGCAGCAATCGCTGCGAAAGGGTTTGTACCCGATGAACCACAAAGTCTGACAGTGGAAGTGGAAGCGTTTTGCTCGTGATCAGCGTGCAAGATGAAAATACGGTCTAAAGCTTTTTCAAGAATTGGGCTGACTTTGTATTCTTCACACGGTGTACCAAACATCATGTGCAGGAAGTTTCCTGCATAGCTGAGGTTGTTTTGGGGATACATGTAGGGTTGGCCAATACTGTATTTGTAAGCCATAGCCACCAGAGTCGGCATCTTTGCAATCAATCTGATCGCAGCAATATCGCGGTGCTCAGGATTGTTAATATCAGTGCTGTCATGGTAGAAAGCGGAGAGCCCACCAACCAGTCCAGTCAGAACAGCCATTGGGTGCGCGTCTCTTCTAAAGCCGCGCATGAAGTACTGCATCTGGTCATGCACCATAGTGTGGTGCGTGACGAGGTGTGTAAAGTCTTTCTTCTTTTGTACGCTGGGCAAGTCACCGTACATGAGCAGGTGGCAGGTATCAAGGAAATCACAAGACGTTGCAAGTTGCTCAATGGGGTAGCCGCGGTAAAGCAGTTCACCTTTGTCGCCGTCAATATAGGTGATGGCTGACTGACAAGAAGCGGTTGAGAGGAATCCAGGGTCATAGGTGAACATACCTGTTTGTCCGTAAAGTTTACGGATATCAATTACGTCAGGTCCTATTGCGCCTTGGTAAACGGGCATCTCAAAACTGGGGGAGCCGTTGCTAAAGGATATCGTAGCCTTGTTATCTGATAGTTTCATAATTTTTTCCTATTACTTTTCCTATTACTCTTGTTTCGTTGGTGCTTAATTCTGGGAAATCCATTCAACCTTTTAACAGTTCAATGACCTCTTGAATTTCTGGTTTTTCTGCTCTCTCTACGCTTGTCTCGTTATCTAACTCTTTATGGTTATTAATTAAATTATCAATACTAGTGTGGGTTCGTCCAAGCAAAATGTCCAGAAGGTCATTGTCAGTCAATCGCATAAGTTCATACATTGCTCTTGCATGACCCACTGTCAGTTTGTCACCGTGACGTTGAAAAAACTTCTGAATGAATAAATCATTTTCAAGTAATCCCCGTCTGCAGCGCCAACGAAGTCTGTTTAGTCCCGCTTCTCCAAGAGCTTCGCTCGCCCCTAGCCCGAGCAAAGCCGGGTCGCTAGGATGATCGAGCATACTCTCTTGCATAAATATGGTTTACTTAACTGAAGGATTTTATACAGCGCGGCTGACCATTAATTCTTTGATTTTGCCGATGGCCTTTGTTGGATTTAGTCCCTTAGGGCAAACGTCAACGCAGTTCATGATGGTATGACATCTGAACAGACGGTAAGGATCTTCCAAGTTATCCAGGCGCTCGGCGGTTGCCTGGTCTCTGGAGTCGGCAATAAATCGGTAAGCTTGTAGCAATCCAGCGGGTCCTACGAACTTATCGGGGTTCCACCAAAAGGAGGGGCAACTGGTCGAACAGCTTGCGCACAAAATACACTCATAAAGCCCATTGAGCTCCTCTCGCTCCTCTGGGGACTGGAGGCGCTCTTTCTCTGGTGGCAGTGTGTCGTTCACCAAATAAGGCTTGATGGAGTTGTACTGTTTAAAGAATTGCGTCATGTCCACGATCAAATCGCGAACAACAGGTAGTCCAGGTAATGGTTTTAAAACAATCGTTTGTGGCAGTGTGAGCAGGTTAGTCAAACAGGCCAATCCATTTTTACCATTGATGTTCATGGCGTCTGAGCCGCAAACTCCCTCTCTACAAGAGCGTCTGTATGAAATCGAGGGATCAATTGCCTTGAGTTTAATGAGAGCATCTAAGAGCATGCGCTCGTTACCTTCGAGCTCAATGTCGATGGTTTGCATGTAAGGCTTCTCGTCTTTCTCGGGATCGTAGCGATAGATTTTGAAGGTACGTTTTTGCATATTGGTTCTCCGTTCGAATCAGAGTGATTTGGACTGAATAGGTTTGTATTAAGAAATTTAGAACGTACGGACCTTTGGAGGAACGCTGTCTACGGTAAGTGGCTTGAGTTGGACGGGTTTGTAGCTGAGGCTATTGTCATTGGAATGCCAAAGTGTGTGCTTCATCCAGTTCTCATCATCACGTCCGAGCGGGTGTTGTGGGTCATCCGCTGGGCGCTCATAGTCTTCAACTGTATGAGCCCCTCTGCACTCTTTGCGAGCTGCAGCGGACTCCATGGTGGCCTGAGCGCACTCAATCAAGTTATCAACTTCAAGTGCTTCGATTCGGGCTGTGTTAAATACCTTGGAGGTATCTTTTAGCCCGATGCGAGCCACGCGCTCGCGCAATTCGGCAATCTTACGAACGCCTTCATCCATGCTAGCTTGTGTTCTGAAGACGCCGGCGTGTAATTGCATAGCTGCGCGCAGATCATTGGCCACATCTTGTGAGTATTCGCCGTCTTTTGCGCTATCAAGTCTGGCCAAGCGAGCTAGTGTCTTATCTGCTGCATCAGCTGGAAGGGGTTTGTGTGATTTGGTTTTTAGTGCTGTTTCTACGATGTGATTACCCGCTGCACGGCCAAACACCAATAAATCCAACAATGAGTTGGTGCCAAGTCGGTTTGCTCCGTGTACGCTCACACAAGAGCATTCACCAACTGCGTATAAGCCGCCTACCACAGCATTGAACTCACCGCCTTTGGGTATAACGACTTGTCCATGCACATTTGTAGGAATACCGCCCATTTGGTAGTGGATCGTTGGAACAACTGGGATAGGCTCTTTAGTGATATCAACGTTAGCAAAATTAACGCCGATTTCATAGACTGATGGTAAGCGTTTATGAATCGTTTCAGCACCCAGGTGATCAAGCTTTAAGAGAACGTGGTCTTTGTTAGGGCCACAGCCCCTGCCTTCTTTAATTTCTTGATCCATAGATCGAGAAACGAAATCACGCGGTGCCAAGTCCTTGAGCGTAGGAGCGTAACGCTCCATGAAACGTTCGCCGTTGCTGTTAAGCAAAATGGCGCCCTCTCCGCGGCAGCCTTCTGTGAGCAAAACACCTGCGCCGTGCACGCCAGTTGGGTGGAATTGCCAAAACTCCATGTCCTCCAGTGGTATGCCTGCTCGGGCAGCCATGCCCATTCCGTCGCCCGTGTTGATGAATGCATTCGTTGATGCAGCAAAGATGCGTCCAGCCCCGCCGGTTGCCAATAGGACCGTTTTGGCCTCAAGAATAAATACCTCTCCGGTTTCCATCTCAAGTGCAGTGACTCCGACCACATCGCCCTCGGCATCACGGATTAGATCTAGGGCCATCCACTCAACAAAGAAGTTGGTCTTAGATTCGACGTTTTGTTGATAAAGCGTGTGAAGCATTGCGTGACCTGTTCGGTCCGCAGCTGCACAGGCTCTTTGAACCGCTTTCTCACCGTAGTTCGCGGTGTGTCCACCAAAAGGTCTTTGATAAATCGTTCCATCAGGGTTTCTGTCAAAAGGCATACCCATATGCTCTAACTCGTAGACCACTTTTGGCGCTTCACGACACATAAATTCGATCGCGTCTTGGTCTCCCAACCAATCCGAGCCTTTGATGGTGTCATAGAAGTGGTAATGCCAATTGTCTTCTGACATATTTCCCAAAGACGCGCCAATGCCGCCTTGAGCCGCTACGGTATGGGAGCGAGTTGGAAATACTTTTGATAGGACAGCGACGTTCAGGCCGGCGCGTGAGAGTTGAAGTGATGCTCTCATTCCAGAGCCGCCCGCACCCACAATTACGACGTCAAAGCGGCGGCGGGGTATCGTTGAGGATTTCGTCATTTTCAAAGTCTCCAAAGAACTTGGATAGCCCAGCCAGCGCAGGCGAGCAACCACACAATAGTAAAAATTTGCAGAACGAGTCTAAGTCCGGTTGGCTTGATATAGTCCATCCAAATATCTCTCATTCCGACCCATACGTGATAGATCAAGGCCAAAATCGTTGCAAACGTTAAGGACTTCATCCATTGAGCACTAAAAATAGATGCCCATTTGTCGTAGCCTATTTCACCGTTAGTGAAAATAACTTGAACCAAAATTAAAGCTGTTAGAAGAGCAATTAAAGCTGCAGTAACGCGCTGGGCCAGCCAATCGCGCAAACCATAATGAGCTCCAACCACAATCCGTTTAGAACCAAAATTGACGGACATTTGTAGTACTCCTATTAATAAAGACCAAATAACTTAGCCCCAAGCACAAGCGTTAGCCCAATGCTGAGGGTTAGAACAAAAATCGCAGAAGATCTGCCAAATTCCTTAGTCACAGAGTGGGTTGCATCCATGTATAAGTGGCGCAGTCCTGCAATCAGGTGATGTAAAAAGGCCCAAATCAAACCCAGTGATAGGAGTTGAATCAAAAAGCCTGGAAAAATCCAAAGTCCGCTTGTAAATGCTGACTTGAATTTCAGGAAGGAAATTTCAGAGGAAACTGAGGTATCAAACATCCAAATGATAAGGGGCAGTAATAGGAACATGAAAGCTCCGCTTACCCTGTGCAAAATGGAGACCCACCCTGCTGGGGGAAGTCGGTAGTTGGGCAAATCAACAAAAGCATTGATATTGCGAAACTCTTTTTTATGGGGGTGTAATTCGCTCATGAGTGACTCTTTCTGGTTTGTTGCACTTTTGGATTGGGGGTGTAGGTGAAAAAAACGGTATTGATTGATTTTATTGCAATGCAATATGAAATGTTTGGTGTGGATGGATTAAACCCAGTTAGTTTAGTTCGTTTTTGTAGTGACAATCAAGGGTTAAGTAAAGGCCTTGCCTAAACTCCATGGGTGCGTCGTTGTAGGTAAAGGCGGTTCTTTCTACACTGAGTACAGGTGTACTTGTTGAAATTTTAAGCAACTCAGCTTGTATAGGGTCGGGTAATAGCGCTTTTATGCGTTCTTGAGCTTTAACCATCTTCACGCCAAAGGCTGACTCAAAAAAAGCATACATAGGACCATGATAGTCCCTAAGGCGTTCAGCTGTGAGTTCTGAGAATGAATGACCAGGCAACCAAATGTCTTCCAAAATGGTTGCAACGCCAGAAAATGCTAAAACTCTCCTTAGACAAAGGACTGAATCGTTTTTGGTGATACCCAAAGCTTTTGCAACCTTTGCGCTTGCGAAGGTTTTCTTGCAAGCGATGATTCTTCGCTCGGCGGATGCCTTATTTAAAGGGTCTTCGGAGTCGGGCATCAGCTTTAGGAACCGGTACTGGACTCGTTCCTCAAGGTGAGTAGCTACAAAAGTCCCAACTCCTTGGCGCCTAATAAGGATGTTGTCGCCCGCTAATTCGTCTATTGCCTTACGAACTGTGCCTTGGCTCACTTGAAAACGCTCCGCCAAATCCATTTCACTTGGAATTGCTTCGCCTGGTTGCCACTCACCCTGTTGCAAACTTTGTAGCAATAGTTCTTTAATTTGCTGGTACAAAGGGCTAAAGGAGGGAATGTTTGTAGGGCTCTTTAGTACGTCAACCTTATTTAATAGTAAGTACTTACTATTATTTTTAAGCTCATCATTGTCGGTGTTTGCGTCCATTGTTGGGTTGCTGGATTTAATTTGCGCAGACATTGGGGGGCAATTGGATGAGACTGTTAGTGAGTGTGAAAATGTGACCTGGGTATATCATATCTTCTATAAGACATAAGATAAACTGAATTTTAAGGGTTTTCCAGAGTAAACTGTTCAAATTGCTTTTTTAATTTCATTTTTTAATTTTTTGGAGTTTCGCATGAGTAAAAAACCTGTTCGCGTCGCAATTACTGGGGCTGCTGGTCAAATTGGTTACGCATTGTTGTTCCGTATTGCTTCTGGCGAAATGCTCGGGAAGGATCAGCCTGTGATTCTTCAAATGTTAGAAATTCCTGACGAAAAAGCTCAAAAAGCCCTTAAGGGCGTGATGATGGAACTAGAAGATTGTGCTTTTCCTCTCTTGGCAGGTATGGAGGCGCATTCAGATCCAGTTCATGGATTTAAAGACACCGATTACGCATTATTAGTAGGTGCAAGACCTAGAGGTCCAGGCATGGAGCGTGCAGACTTGCTAGCCGCAAATGCACAAATATTTACAGCGCAAGGTAAGGCCTTGAATGCATCTGCTAGCCGTGATGTAAAGGTTTTGGTGGTTGGTAATCCTGCAAATACCAATTCATACATTGCGATGAAAAGCGCCCCAGATTTGAACCGTAAAAACTTCACAGCAATGCTGCGTTTAGATCACAACCGTGCAGCCAGCCAAATTGCAGCAAAAACCGGCAAAGCCGTTGCTGACATTGAGAAATTATGCGTTTGGGGCAATCATTCTCCAACCATGTACGCTGACTACAGATTTGCTACTATCGGCGGAAAATCAGTTAAAGATATGATTAATGATCAAGAATGGAACGCCAATACGTTCCTGCCAACTGTGGGTAAAAGGGGCGCAGCGATTATTGAAGCTCGTGGACTCTCCTCTGCAGCATCAGCTGCCAATGCCGCAATAGATCACATGCGTGACTGGGCATTAGGTACTAACGGCAAGTGGGTGACCATGGGTATCCCCTCGGATGGTTGGTACGGCATACCTAAGGACACCATGTTTGGGTTCCCAGTCACTTGTGAAGCTGGAGTTTATAAAGTCATTGAAGGTTTGGCGATCGACGAATTTAGTCAGACTTGCATCAACAAAACCTTGAAAGAGCTACAAGACGAGCAAGCAGGTGTCGCACACTTGCTGTAATTAATGATGAGCCAACACCACCCCAGGGACATATTAGAGCCCGCACAAGCCGGTCAAATTAAATTGCCGGTTTGTGATCACTATTGTGGGGTGGAGGCTCGAATGAAAAAGAGCGTGCAACTTCAAGAGGAGTTGACGCAAGAGTTCGGTGTATGCGTCTTTGATGTCACCCTAGACTGCGAGGACGGTGCGCCTGTGGGCGGCGAGCTCGAGCACGCTCAAATGGTGACTGAAATGATTCACTCGGCCAAGCCCGATGCAAGAATTGGTGTGCGTGTCCACCCTATACATCACCCTAGTTTTGAGCAAGATGTTGCGACCATTCTCAAAACAGCTGGACGCAAGATCACCCACTTGATGCTCCCAAAAGTTGACACCTACGAAGAGCTTACCCAGGCCTTGCACCATGTCAACGAGGCTGGTGGAGCACATACCCCTATCCATATTTTGGTCGAGTCACCCAAGGCAATCGCAAATGTTTATGAAATGGCTACTCACCCAAGAGTACATTCCATCAGTTTTGGCGTGATGGACTTTGTGTCCACGCATGCAGGTGCTATCCCTGCGAGTGCTATGGATATTGAGGGACAGTTTACTCATCCATTGGTGCTTAGGGCCAAACTCGAAATTGCAGAGGCTTGTCACGCCAACGGTAAAGTGCCATCACATTGTGTGGTGACGGAGTATAAAAATACACAAGCCTTAAGCCACGCCGCCCGAAAAGCAAGCCAGGAACTTGGATTTACGCGGATGTGGAGTATTCATCCGGACCAAATAAGACCCATTATTGAAGCCTTTGCTCCCAAAGCGGAGGATGTAGAGCGAGCCGCTGCGATAATTTTGCAGGCTCAAAAAGCTGACTGGGCTCCCATCTCATTTGAAAAACAGTTGCACGATAGGGCAAGCTACAGATTTTTTTGGAACGTGTTGGAGAAGGCGCACTTTACTGGGCGGGTATTGCCTAATGAATTACAACACTTATTCCATGAGAATCACTAACTCAAATTAGGAGTAGGGAAAGTGAGGCCATTAATGAACAAGTTAGCTGCTTTATTGATCGTGGTGTTTGCACTCTCTGCTCACGGGCAGGTGGAAAAAGAAAGGACGATTAATGCTCCGCAATTCCCCTCGGACTTAGCGTCCATAGCTGCTATAGCGGAGCAAGTACATGTCGGTAAATTGCCGTGTGAGTTGGGCCAATGGGTAAAGCTTGAGGCTGATCCCAAATCCCCCACTCATTTTTATTTGGAATTTAAAAACGAGCGTTATCATTTAACGCCCGTAAAAACCTCAACAGGCGCAATACGTTTGGAGGACGAGCTAAATGGTGCTGTGTGGATTCAGTTGTCCAATAAATCAATGCTCATGAATACAAAACTAGGCCGCCGACAGGCCGACGAATGCAAAAGCCCTGGTCAGTTTGCTGTGTCAGAGGCGATGAAGTTGGCGCCTCCCATCAACATACTTGAGCCAGCACCGGAGTTTGCTCGTAAATGAGTGTTTTTGTCATCAAAGAACTGTTTTTTATTTTTTGTAATTAGTTAGGAGAAGTATTATGTTGTCGGCTTATCGTGATCATTTAAAAGAGCGCGCTGCGTTAGGAATTCCCCCACTGCCTTTAACGGCTCAACAAACCGCAGAGCTAATTGAGTTGCTCAAGGCGCCTCCTAAGGGCGAAGAGGCGACATTGGTTGACCTTATTACGCATAGAGTTCCAGCAGGTGTCGACGATGCGGCGAAAGTTAAGGCCTCGTTCTTGGCAGCAGTAGCGAAGGGGACAGTACCCTGTGCATTGATCTCTAAGGCTAAAGCAACTGAGCTCTTAAGCACCATGCTTGGTGGATACAACCTCACGCCCCTAATCGATCTGTTAGACGATAAAGAGTTAGGAGCAGTTGCAGCCGATGGTCTAAAGAAGACACTCTTGATGTTTGATCAATTTCATGACGTTAAAGAAAAGGCAGACAAGGGTAACCAGCACGCAAAAAATGTACTTCAGAGTTGGGCCGATGCTGAGTGGTTTACCTCCCGCCCAGAGCTTGCAAAGAGTATCAAGTTAACAGTACTCAAAGTAACCGGTGAGACTAATACGGATGACCTCTCACCAGCACCTGACGCATGGAGTAGACCTGATATTCCATTGCATGCGCTCGCTATGTTAAAAAATAAACGTGACGGCATTACCCCAGAAGAGGACGGTAAGAGAGGGCCCGTGAAGTTCATAGAAGATCTTCGTGCTAAGGGTAATCTGGTTGCGTACGTCGGGGATGTTGTTGGAACGGGCTCCTCACGTAAGTCAGCAACCAATAGCGTACTTTGGTTTACCGGCGAAGATATTCCATTCGTGCCCAATAAGCGCTTTGGCGGAGTTTGTTTGGGAAACAAAATCGCACCTATTTTCTACAACACAATGGAAGACGCAGGCGCACTCCCAATTGAGCTTGATGTAAGCCAGATGAATATGGGCGATGAAATTGAGCTCAGGCCCTATGAAGGTAAAGCGCTCAAAGGCGGTAAAGTGATAGCTGAGTTTGAGGTGAAGAGTGAAGTGTTGTTTGATGAGGTCCGTGCAGGTGGGCGCATACCATTAATCATCGGGCGTGGACTGACGGCCAAGGCACGCGAAGCGCTTGGACTTCCAGCATCTACTTTGTTTAGATTGCCTAAAGTACCCGCTCAAACAACCCATGGATTCACCCTTGCTCAGAAAATGGTTGGTAGAGCCTGTGGTCTGCCTGAGGGCAAGGGCGTGTTGCCAGGCACTTACTGCGAGCCGCGTATGACGTCTGTTGGATCACAAGATACGACGGGTCCGATGACGCGCGATGAGTTAAAAGACTTGGCTTGTCTCGGTTTTTCCTCAGATTTGGTTATGCAGTCTTTTTGCCACACAGCAGCTTACCCCAAGCCAGTCGATGTGAAAATGCACCACGAATTGCCTGATTTCATCAGTACACGCGGTGGCATTTCCCTAAAGCCTGGTGACGGCATTATCCATTCGTGGCTCAACAGAATGCTCTTGCCAGACACAGTTGGAACCGGTGGAGACAGCCATACACGTTTCCCAATTGGTATCAGCTTTCCCGCAGGCTCAGGACTTGTCGCCTTTGCGGCTGCTACGGGTGTGATGCCCCTTGATATGCCCGAGTCTGTGTTAGTCAGGTTCAAAGGCAAAATGCAACCTGGCGTAACGCTCAGGGACTTGGTCCACGCAATCCCCTTGTATGCTATCAAGCAAGGGCTTTTGACGGTTGAGAAAAAGGGTAAGAAAAATATTTTCTCTGGCCGAATTCTTGAAATCGAAGGCCTCTCGGACCTTAAGGTTGAACAAGCGTTTGAATTGTCTGATGCCTCTGCAGAGCGCTCAGCAGCTGGTTGTACAGTGCATTTGAATAAAGAGCCCATCATTGAATATATTCACAGTAATATTGTTTTACTCAAGAATATGATCGCCCAAGGGTACAGTGACGCAAGAACTATCACTCGTCGTATCCAAGCTATGGAAGCTTGGCTTAAGAAGCCCGATCTATTGCAGGCCGACAAAGACGCTCAATATACGGCAGTTATTGAGATTGACTTGGCTGAGATTACTGAGCCAATTGTTTGCTGTCCAAATGATCCAGATGATGCTAAAACATTATCAGATGTTGCGGGCCAAAAAATTGATGAGGTATTCATCGGTTCTTGTATGACCAACATTGGACATTTCCGTGCGGCCTCTAAACTTCTTGAGGGTAAGCGAGACATCCCCGTCAAACTGTGGATGGCTCCACCAACCAAGATGGACGCCGAGCAACTTACGCTTGAGGGACATTACGGTGTCTTTGGTGCTGCAGGCGCTCGCATGGAGATGCCTGGCTGCTCACTGTGTATGGGTAACCAAGCGCAGGTTAAGGAAGGTGCAACAGTGATGTCTACCAGCACTCGTAACTTCCCCAACCGTTTGGGTAAGAATACCAACGTTTACCTGGGCTCTGCGGAGTTATCTGCTGTCGCCTCTAAGCTTGGAAGAATCCCAACGAAGGCAGAGTACCTAGCAGATACGGGTGTGCTCAACGCTAATGAAACCTCAATTTACAAGTACTTGAACTTTGACCAAATTGAGCATTACAAGGATGTTGCGGATCACGTAGCATCTTGATTTTGAAGGTGTGGTTGCCTTAAAGACCATACCTCATCAAAAAAGGGCCAAAGCAAATTGCAATGGCCCTTTTTTATGTGCGGTGAATTCACTGAGAATTACATCAAAAGGTGCTCACCTGCATTGTCCCCACCTAGCGTGACATAGTTAACACGTCTAATATCCATGAGTTTCACACCTCCTGCGTATGAGATGGAGCTTTGTATATCTTCTTGCATTTCACGAAGTGTATCTTTGAGGTGTCCTTTAATGGGTTCTAGGATACGTTTGCCTTCGACGTGTTTGTATTCGCCCTTGTTAAAGTCGCTCGCGCTCCCGTAGTACTCTTTGTACCTTTTGCCGTCTACTTCAACGGTTTGTCCCGGGCTCTCCTCATGACCAGCAAGCATAGAGCCAATCATGATCATGGTGGCACCAAAACGTATGCTTTTGGCTATGTCTCCGTGCTCACGAATACCGCCGTCAGCAATGATGGGTTTGGTTGCAACGCGCGCGCACCACTTGAGCGCTGAGAGCTGCCATCCGCCTGTGCCGAAGCCGGTTTTGATCTTAGTAATACAGACTTTGCCGGGACCAATTCCGACCTTGGTTGCGTCTGCACCCCAGTTCTCAAGGTCAATCACGGCCTCAGGCGTACCCACATTGCCAGCGATTATGAAGGATTGGGGTAGCTTTGCTTTTAGATAAACAATCATTTTTTGCACCGTATCTGAGTGACCGTGTGCAATATCAATCGTAATAAATTCTGGACTAAGCCCTAGTGCCACAAGTTGATCGACGAGCTTGTAGTCAGCATCTTTTACGCCAAGAGAGATGGAGGCGAAGAGGTGCTTGCTTTTCATGGACTTAACGAATTTCACACAATCCAAATCAAATCTATGCATGACATAGAAATAGCCATTTTGAGCAAGCCATTCACAAATGGACTCGTCAACTACGGTTTTCATATTAGCAGGCACAACTGGAATTTTAAAGTTATGACCACCTAGGGACACTGAGGAGTCACACTGGGAGCGACTCTCTACTCTGCATTTACGGGGAAGAAGAAGAATATTTTCGTAATCGAATATTTCCATACGCCAAGCTCCAAAACAAGTTAAAAATACAAATGGGCGCTTGGTCGGTCAGATTTGAGTAAACCGGACGCTGAATACTTGGGCCCGGTTTCTGATTCTACTGCTATATCTGATGTGCTCTAAAGTCTTTCGCAATAACTTCAGTAAACCACCAAGTTAAACCTACAATTGAAGAATGCAAGAAATACACAAAGACGACTTGGGTTCAGAGCATCGCCATATAGATACAGAGGGCGAGACGCCCCATTTATTGAATGCAAATTCTGGACTCACGCGCGGACTTAATACGGAGCAGCGAGCTGCAGTAGAGTTGCCCTGTGAGCATGCGCTCATATTGGCTGGCGCAGGCTCAGGTAAGACCAGAGTACTGACGACTCGAATTGCGTGGCTCCTCCAAACAGGGCAAGTCTCGCCAGGTGGGATTTTAGGTGTCACCTTTACGAATAAAGCAGCCAAAGAGATGCTTACCAGGCTCTCGACCATGTTGCCCATACATGCCAAGGGTATGTGGATTGGTACCTTTCACGGCTTGTGCAATAGATTTTTACGCGCGCACTGGAAGCTTGCAAATTTGCCTCAGGCTTTCCAAATTCTAGATACACAGGATCAGCTCTCCTGTATCAAAAGACTCTATAAAGAATTCAAAGTTGATGATGAACGCTATCCAGCCAAACAAACCATGTGGTTCATAGCTGGCTCCAAGGAGGAGGGCTTAAGGCCAGAGCAAATCATAGTAAAAGACTCAGACACACGCAAATTGGTAGAGCTTTATCAACTCTACGAAGCGCAGTGTCAAAAAGAGGGTGTTGTTGATTTTGCAGAATTAATGTTACGCTCCTATGAGTTGTTAAGAGATAACGAACCCCTTAGGGTTCATTATCAAACTCGCTTCAAGCATTTGTTGATTGATGAGTTTCAAGATACCAATAAATTGCAGTACGCTTGGCTAAAGTTGCTTTGCGGACCAGGCTCTAGTATTTTTGCTGTTGGAGATGATGATCAAAGTATTTATGCTTTTAGGGGTGCTAGGGTCGGGAACATGGCTGATTTTGTGGATCAGTTTAAAGTTAAGCACCATATTAAACTAGAGCAAAATTACCGATCACACAGCAATATTTTAGATACGGCTAATCACTTAATTAGCCATAACAAAACACGACTTGGAAAGAACTTACACACCGATCAAGGCGCAGGTGAGCCAGTAAGACTCATAGAGACAGCCACTGACCTGATGGAGGCCCAGTGGTTGGTAGAGGAGCTTAAGCAATTGCTGCGCGACGGGCAAAATGGAGACGGTCAAAGCGGTATCGGAAACAAAAGCGAAGTTGCCATTTTGTACCGTAGTAACGCACAAAGTCGGATCATTGAGACAACACTATTCAATAACGCTGTCCCCTACAGAGTTTACGGCGGATTGCGATTTTTTGAGCGAGCAGAAATCAAAAGTGCTTTGGCTTATCTGAGGCTGTTAGAGAACCCAAGCGATGACACCAGTTTTTTGCGAGTCGTCAACTTTCCTGCAAGAGGGATTGGGGCTAGAACCTTAGAACAATTAACCGACATTGCAAGAGAGAAGGGTTTATCGCTTTACGAAGCTGTGCCACTTATGAGCGGTAAAGCTGGGGTTAACTTAACCGCGTTTATTACGCTCATCAACGAAATTAGAGTACAAGCTGTTAACTGCACTCTAAAAGATATTGTTGAGTTGGTGCTTGATCAATCCAAATTGGTTGAGCATTACAAGACGGAGCGCGAGGGAGCTGATCGAGTAGAGAACTTACTCGAGTTGGTCAATGCAGCGCAAAGTTTTGTGATGCTAGAGGGGTTTGGTCGAGATGCAATCGCTGTAGCGCAAAAAAATAGTTCACCCACCGCGCAAGAAAATTCTAGCGCTGAGGCCTCACCCGCAAGCTCAGCGCTCACATTTACCAACGAGGATACGGGAGAGACCCAATCCCCATTAATTGCGTTTTTAACTCACGCTGCGCTTGAGGCGGGAGACAACCAGGCGCAAGCTGGACATGAGGCGGTGCAGTTAATGACGGTTCACGCCGCAAAGGGTTTAGAGTTTGACTGTGTTTTTATCACTGGACTCGAGGAGGGTTTATTTCCTCATGAGAACTCCATGAATGACTACAACGGTTTAGAGGAGGAGAGGCGTTTGATGTATGTCGCCATCACTCGCGCTAGACGACGTTTGTATTTAAGTCACTCCCAAACCCGAATGCTGCATGGACAGACAAGGTACAACATTCGTTCTCGATTTATTGATGAATTACCTGATCACGCACTTAAATCCTTGACCCCGCCAAAGGTTGCGGCACCTTTGCCGACTTGGGGAGCGTGGGATTCTGGGGGTTCTAAGAGCTCTAGTTATTCAAACTCTAGTCCTTATAAACGGGCTAATGCAAGCGCTCCTTTGCAGCCCGTTGTTCAGCGCCCTAAGGAAGGCCCTAATCAGTGGGTTCAGGTGGGCGTTCCCGTATTTCACTCTAAATTTGGAGAAGGCAAGGTCATCTCTGTTGAGGGCAGTGGTGAGGATGCGCGTGCGCAGGTTAACTTTCCTAGGCATGGAATCAAATGGCTCGCACTCTCGGTTGCAAAATTAACCCAAGTCGAGAACTAAAACTTTAAAAAGCAGCGATTCACTTAGGTTCTGTAACGCGTGGTACTTTAAATATGTTCATTGCCACAACGACGCGACGAGCTTCAGTTGGGGGGACATGATGGTTCAAAAGTCCGGGAAATAAAACCAGGGATCCAGGAATTGGTTTTACCAAAATCGAGTTGGCAAAAATAATAGGCGCACTTTGTGGTTCTGCTTCCAAATAAACAACGGCAGAAAAGTCTGAAGGAAAATGGTTGTGGGGTATGGTCTCATCCGACTTTTCATAGACAGCGCACCAACAATCTGCAATGAATAGACCAACATTGACGGCGTCAAGGTCACAACTCAAAGTTTCTTTGGAAACCTTCTTTGCAATCTTCATCACCAACTCAGTGAGCGGTAACAGCTTTGGATTAAGCAGATGACTCTTATAGGAACTGGAGTAGGTGGCTTTTACGTTTGAGGGAGTTGATTCTGGGTGTGATATCTGAAGCTCATAGACAGCTTCTTTTGCAAGTTGAAGTTCATTTTCATATGACTTTAAATCGCAGCAGAAAATCGGCAATTGCAGGGGAACTGCTACTTTTTTGATGTCAAGGTCTAGGATTTGATTCATTTGCAAACAACCCAAAATAACTGAGGCTTAAGACCTTAATTATAAAAATAGAAGGTTATTGTTGGAATGTAACATTGTGTATTGGCTTGCTGAGTTCATTAAACAACCTTTAAAAATAGTACTTTTGTGATAAGCAGATATGAAAAACATGAGCATGCCCCAGCTTATTGGGAAGAGTCATACAAGGTTATTTGGATATTTAGAACTTATGTACGCAGTTGGTGTGGTTTTTCAAAAATATAAATGAAATACCCTAAAGAATTGACGTTTTCGGTCGATTAATAAGAGGCTATAAATTCATTTGTGAAAATCGAATGCCGTTTGTATCTCCTCATTGACTCGAGAATAAGCAGAGTGTGTTGTCTTTTGGACTGCTTGGATGGGGGGATCGTATGGGTATGTGTAGTGTTTTGTTTTGTTTTTAACCCGAACTGGTCAGCTACTGGGACTGGTTTCATTGATTGGCGTCCTTTAAATGTCTATTAACGCTGCATTTATAACTAACTTGTCTTCTGCTGAGGTGTCGATTTTGACTACAAGTCAGATTGATCAAATCAGTACGGATCAAATTAGGACGCTGTCGACATCATTTGTCAGTGCTTTGACATCCTCACAAGTTAACGGCTTGATGACGGCTCAAATTTTGGCTTTTACGCTGCCACAAGTTACAACACTAAGTTCTACTCAAATCGCATCCTTGAGCACAAGTAGTGTTGCGGCATTATCAACAGCACAAATCTCCTCACTCAGCAGTAGGCAAATCGCTGCAATAGCAACTACAGGCATAAATGCGCTGACAACGACGCAAGTAGCGGCTCTAAGCTCGTCACAGGTTTTTGCCCTATCGACCAATCAAATTAAAACACTGTCGACTGGACAATTGAATACGCTGAGTTCGCAGCAAGCTAGCGGATTGACTCAGCAGTCCATACAAGCTTTGTCTAGCAATCAGTTTCAAGCGCTTTCTCCTCAAGCGATTAGTGGATTGGGGATTGCAGAGATATTGGCAGTCACCTCTACTCAAAGTGCAAGTATCTCAGCGTACCAATTAGCCGCGTTTAGCTCAGTGCAAATGCAGGCTTTGACGACCAGTAATCTACAAGCTCTCTCTACTGCTTCGATGAGTCAGTTAACAAGCTTGCAAATTCAAGCTTTATCGAACGCTAGCATAGATGCATTTACAACCTCTCAGTTATTGGCGCTATCAACCACTCAGTTTCAGTACTTATCAAGTGGGCAAGTTGCTGGACTGACAACGGACCAAGTTGCTGGGTTGAGTACCTCAGCCATTTCTGCGCTTACGACAACGCAGGTTGCGGCTTTAAATAGCTCGCAACTTCAGTCATTGAATTCAAATCAAATATCGAGTTTTACAACGTCCCAGGTCAGTGCTTTTAATACAAGCCAAGTGATCTCACTCGTATCCCTTGGTATCAATTCGCTGACGACAAGTCAAATTGCCACACTCAGTACTCAACAGATTGTCTCTATAACCACGGCCCAGGTGGTAGCGCTAACTACCAGTCAAATTGCTGCGCTAACAAGCACTGAAATATCTAGTTTAAATACAAATGCGATTCAAGCGTTAACGACAGATCAGGTCGGTGTTTTGTCAACGTCTCAGATAACGGCTTTAACGACAGCTCAAATAGCTAGCCTTTCAACAACAAGCATAGCGAGTTTATCGAGTGCTCAACTGCAAGCGCTCACCACAAAGGATATACAAGCATTTAGCCCTGCCGAAGTAGTTGCTTTGGGAAGCTCAGGTGTTGGATCGCTCAGCACTGCCCAGCTGGCTGTGATGAGTAATTTGCAACTCAATGCGTTAACTTCTGCAGAGATCCTTGCGCTCGGTACGGCAGGTGTTACGGCGCTTACAACAGCACAAATTGCTGGATTATCAAGTGCAACGATCGCCTCGCTATCGAGCACGCAGGTTCAGTCGCTTACAACTGCTGAGGCAGTTGCACTGACGACCACCAATATTGTGGGCTTGAATCCGAATAATGTTGTGGGCGTAACGACCACGGATATTGCAGTCCTGGGTACAGCGCAGTTGGCAGTGCTTGGAACCACGCAACTTGCCGCCCTAGGCGTAGATCAACTTAATGCTTTGACAACGCAGCAAGTGCTCAGTTTGTCCACAGCTTACATTGCAGCCCTCACGACTACGCAGGTATCAGGACTCACGACGACGATTAGTGATGCGCTGACGTCTAAGCAAATTCAGGCTTTAACGACGGATAACCTTGTAACGCTCAACACCGTTAATGTAGTCGCGTTATCAACAGCGCAGGTTGCTGCGCTGACCACAGATCAACTCAACGCATTAACTGATGACCAGTTGATGAGTTTGAGTACAGCGGATATCTCAGCGCTGACGACATTACAAATTACTGGTCTAACCAGTGCAACAGTTGGCTCGCTATCGAGCACGCAGGTGCAATCCCTGAACACTGCACAGACAGTAGCACTTACCACCTCTAATACGGTGGGTCTGAATACGGACAATGTTATTGGCTTAACAACCAGGGACATTGCAGTGCTGGGTACCGCCCAGTTGGCGGTACTGGGCACAACGCAGTTGGCAGTGCTTGGTACGACGCAGGTGAATGCACTGACCACTCAGCAAATTGTGAGTTTGTCAACGTCTTACGTAGCGGCGCTTACCACTACACAGGTTGTAGGGCTCACGACCAAAATTAGTACTGCGTTGACAAGCCAGCAAGTCCAGGCTTTGACCACCGATAACCTGGTGCTACTTGGTACCGGTAATGTTGCAGCTCTTCTGACGAGCCAGATCGCAGCACTAA
>CAJAYT010000147.1 GCA_903949285.1 uncultured Burkholderiales bacterium | reverse complement strand
GTTGCCAATGGGCTCCCGACCGATGTACTGCAAAAGATACTCGGGCATGTGAGTCTTGCTACAACTTCCATCTACGTCCAAGCTGAGGAAAAACGAATCGCGGTTGAGTCAGAAAAGGCATTTGCCCAAAAAGACGGCAATCTGTCATAGCCCGCATAACGGGGCGGTCCCAGGACAATCGAGACCTGTTATCAACATAGTTATGCCCCCTCAGTGTGGGTAAACTCCAGCTTAGTCTAAAGGGCGAGTTTCGAGAAGGTCAGGCGGTTCTGACCTCGTTGAGCAGATCGGGGTGACGATCCAGCAGCTTGAACAACTTGACCAGGGCCAGCGGCGGCTTGGTCTTGCCGTTCTCGTAGCGCGAGAAAGCATTGATGCCGCCGCCGAAGATTTCGGCGGCTTCGCGCTGGTCAAGATCGAGCTTCTTGCGCACGTCCGTGATGAAGCCAGGATCAACGATGGCCGCGTTCACCTGCTTGGAGAAGGCGCGCATCTCGCGCATGACGCGGTTCGATTCCGCCGCGTCCAAAACCGACTCAGCGCAGGCCGGGCAGAAATCGCCCGTCACCGCTGCAATGACGGTGGTTTCACCTTTGTAGGTATAGGGCAGGTCGCGGGTGTCATGGATCAGTTCAGCCGCGCCGCAAACAGGGCATTTCATAGTCATAGCTCCTTGAAAGACACGATCAACACGTCATCAATGACCGTCAGCTTCAGGTACACGTCGCCCGCCTGCGTGTTTGGGCGGTACACGTCCTGCCATACCGTGTGATCGGCATGGGTGGTCATGCTCTTGTAGAAATCCGCTGACGTCAGTGCCATCACCACGTCCAGCATGTCGGAGAAGGCAAAACCCAACTCATTTGCGCCACTACGCGCCGCGTGCGTGGTGCGCACCTGACCAGCCTCTACCAAGTCTTTGACGACTGACAGCTTGCAGTGCGGGGTTCGTTTCTCCATTGCTGCATTCTAACCTAGTTGGTTTATTTTGGCAAGTTGGTTAGTGCTAAATTTTCGATGATTCCGGCTTACCGTACGATTTTTCCCGTTTTCTGAAGGGACCCCTGTTGCTCGACTTAGCAGTTTTGCAATGTATTCAAGGGTTTTGGCCGAGCGGGACAGATTGGCGACATGCAAGAACGACCCTTTATGCTCTTTTAGGCATAGTTGCATTCATAGTATGCGTATATATGCTCTGGATAAATCTTAACTTTCACGCGTGAAAGTTAAGGTAGGTCCACGCCTAGCTCACCTTTAACGGGTTACATCAATCCTGTGGGTAAAAAATTACTCGGATAATAATCCCGGTACTCATAAATTTTTTTAAACAACTACCGCCTTCTCTATATTATTCTTAACGAAAGTGAGTACTAGCTTTCAGATGAGGGGACAGACCTAAATATCTTGACAGACGAAACCTTCGCCATCATCAAGGGTGTTGAACGCTCAATCCTCCGCTTGCAAGTCGACCATCAAATCATCCAGACCTCCGAACTTCTTAGCCCTACCGGACAAGACTTGCGCGCGCGATCATATCAAGCAGTGTCTCCCCTTCCTCTAGGATCCTGACCTTCTTTTCCTCCCTGTGCCCCATTACCATCTCTATTTTGATGGCGGCCTCTGGAATCTGTAACCGTTCAATATGGCGAACCAACCTACCCCAGTCTGACGCATTCCCCGCATTCAACCAACCCCCGATATCACCCAGTGGGGGGTGAAGTAAAAGCACGGGCCGCCCTTCCCTCTCCATCAAATGAAAGGTTTTTTGGATTAATTCATCAATACACCCGCCTAAATCGCCCGATGGAGCGATCACAAATGACTCAATACGGCAATTTACACCCCGAAGTAATTTACCAAGCGTATGAGATTGCGCTTCATCTAATTCTGATGGAAGCACAGCAACAACCACAAAATTCTTATTCATCTTCGAATTATCTCTTACCCACTTAAGATACTTTCACGCGTGAAAGTCAAACTCTAAATATTACAAATAATATTTAATATATATTAACAATTACTAGGAAGGCAACTTTCACCCGTGAAAGCAAGCACTACGGAGTAACAAACCTCAAATCCCATGAAAAGCCCGCGCATGGGTCTCGGATAAGCAATATAAGCAATTTCAGATTAGGGCAATGGCTTTCACGCGTGAAAGTAAGAAGACGAGTCTAATCAAATAAAAAACTCACCTCCTCGTCGTTGATCTACTTTCACGCGTGAAAGGTGGTCGCCTCGTCTAAAGCGCGCACTTAAATTAAACTTGCATTGAAAAATCTTTCTATCGCGCGGGTAAAAAGGGATTCGCAGGTTAATTTACAACAATTGTTGCGTATCAACTAAACAGTACCTATATATTAGATATATAATCTATATTGAAAATAGTGCTTCTCGCGACAAGATAACTTGCTTTCACGCGTGAAAGTTCACCAAGGACTCATTTATGACTGCAAAGATAATTACTGTATTTAATCAAAAGGGTGGTTGTGGGAAAACAATGACCACCATGCAGCTCTCTGGCTTTTACGGAAGTAGGGGGCTTAAAGTCTTTGTGATTGATATGGACTTGCAAGGAACCTCAAGCCTTTGGGCTTTGCAAGCCGAATCAGAGGTTCCGTTTCCAGCGTC
>CAJAYT010000146.1 GCA_903949285.1 uncultured Burkholderiales bacterium | reverse complement strand
GACAACAACCATTCCAGTCAATGCAAGGGTGGCTCAGGTCTGTACGATCACGACTGCAAAGGGCCTTGACTTTGCTAGCTACGATCCGGTCAGCATTAATGCAACAGTTGCCCTGAATTCAACAGGTCAAATTAGCATAGCTTGTACCAAAGGTTCTACCAGTGTGTCGGTTGGACTCGATTACGGCAAGAAAAGCACAGGTACTCAAAGAGCGATGGTTGGGAACACATCCGCTGGGGTGTTGCAATACAACGTTTTTCAACCGTCAACCAACGTAGCCGGAGCGCCTTGTACATTTCCTGCCGCTACTGCTTGGGGACCCAACCCAGGAACATCACTTTCAATACCAGTAGCTGCCAATTCGCTTGTACAACTCTACAACATATGTGGAACCATTCCAGCGGGGCAAAGCGTAGCGGCCGATGCTTACGCAGATACCATCATTGCAACAATTTACTTTTAAGAATGAATATGATTAAAGATATTTCTAATATGGACTATTTCAAACAACTGCCCCGCCTTATTGTTTTGGCGTTGGCTCCTCTTGTATCAAGCGCCGCTGGTTGGAACATTGATCCGTTAAGGATTGATCTCTCGCCCATTAAAAACACTGCGGCCATGACAATTACAAACGCATCAAACCAGACCACAACCATTCAAATACAACCCGTTGCATGGTCTCAAGTACAGGGTAAGGACGTTTATTTGCCGACTAAAGAGTTATTGGTTACACCCCCTATTGTGACAATTCCTGCAAAATCTTCACAAATTATTCGTATGGCACTGCGTATTCCTGCAGATAAGTCTAATGAGACAGCCTACCGAATAAATCTCCAGGAAATATCACCTACCACCTCAGATAACATGACCGCCGTAGATGTTGCGATGCGTGTCAGTGTCCCTGTTTTCATCCAACCGCAATTTGGAAAAGCGGAGCCCAAACTGTCTTGGAAGGTTAGTAGCGCTCCCGATAACATGATCAAAATGGAGTTGTACAACGTGGGTAACGCTCATGTGAAGATTACTGATTTCACGCTATTGTCTGTGGGAGTAGAACACGCCGTTGCAACTGAGACAGGCGCAAATTACATTCTTGCTGGGCAATCACACACCTGGTTACTCAAAATGTTGGGACCAGAGACAGTTGTTGATCAACACTTGCACTTAAAAGCATTTACCGACACCGCTAACGTAGATACTGTCATTGTTGTGGACAAGCCGTAATTTTTGTCTCGTACTCCTTGGATGGTCACTGCTCTTTGTTTGCAATATAGCTAAATCTGAAGAGAGTAGTGCCGCTCAAGAGTCGAGTGATTATCCCTTTCCTGCCCTGCTGCGCTCCAAAACCCTGGAAGCTGCACCCGTAGAGGAGATAAGTTCATATCAATCAATCTTATTAGAGGTTGAGATCAATGATCAAAAATTAAATCAAACGGCACTCGTTCTACAAGATAAAAATGGAATTTTTTATTTCTGGATCGGTGATTTAACAAGGTGGAGATTTCAAACACCTCCCCCTGACACGGCGGTTGTGTTTGAAGGACAGACCTACTATCCAGCATACGCTATTGCACAATCCCCGCCGCTCATTGACCAGAGTAAGTTGACACTGATGATTGAGGCAAAGCCGCAAGCTTTCTTGCCAACAACCCGGATCAGTCGTTATGCCAATCTACCCCCCCCTGTTCGTTCAGGCCCAGGAGGATTTGTGAACTATGATTTGTTTACATCCAACACTGTTGGTTACTCGCAGCATTCAGGACAATTTGAGCTGGGATATTTCAATAATTACGGCGTGGGTATAAATACCTTTTTGGTTCGAAATACTGATACGGGAACAACTGATACACGACTGGACACAACATGGACTATTGATTTTCCGGAAAAAATGCAGTCCATTCGCTTAGGTGACGAGATCAGTAGTCCAGGGACGTGGGGACGCGCTGTTCGTTTTGGGGGTATTCAGTACGGCACAAACTTCACAACTCAACCAGGATTTATTACCTATCCCATGCGAGGCGCAAAAGGGGAGGCCATATTGCCCTCTACAGTGGATGTCTTTATCAATAATGCTTTGGTTTCTCGACAAACTGTGCCCCCGGGTCCATTTGCAATCAATAACCTCCCAATTGTCACAGGCTCCGGGGAGGTGAACTTAGTGATTAGAGATTTGCTGGGACGAGAGCAACTCATTACTGAACCTTTTTACGCAAGCCAGGTATTGCTGAAAAAAGATTTGGAAGTGTTCTCCTACGAAATGGGTTTAGTTAGGAATAACTACGCAAGCGAGAGTAATAACTATAGCGCTTGGATTTTTTCTGAAAATTATAGAAAAGGACTGAGTGATCTTTTTACAGGCGAGTTACACACGGAGTTCATGGCAGATCACTTGACCTCGGGTATTGGTGGGGATTATCTGCTCCAAGATATCGGGACTTTGAGTTCCTATCTTGCAGCCAGTTACGGGAAAACGGGCTCAAACTATATTTCCCCTTCATCAAGTCCGTTCAATCCGAATCTCCCCTCAACCAATATCTCTGACAGTTTGTCCAACACCAGTGGTTCATTGATTCTGTTTGGGTTTGACAGGCTATCAAGACCTTGGAGTGTGGGGGTGCGCTCACAATGGGCAAGCACTGGGTTTACTGAGGTTGGGCAACAAAGCAATCAATTCTCGCCCTCCAACCTCCTCACCACCAACCTTAGTTATACAACCCAAGCTCTAGGTTCTTTGAACTTGGGGTATATGAGCCAAGTTAACCGAGATATGGCCAGCTCTCGCATTGCAACCATAGGGTGGGGTATTTCATTGAGTAGATACGGATTTCTTAGTATTTCAGCACTTAGAGACTTGGCTAGTGATAACGGGACAACTATTTTTAGCATTTACAGTATCCCGCTTGGCAACAGCACTAACGCAAGTGCAACTACTCAAACCCGACGGGGTAGTGGGACCGGTAACACCAATGACCTTGCTGCAGTGCTCCAAAAAAGTGTACCCCTTGGAGAAGGTTTTGGTTATCTACTTCAGGCGAGGAACGATGGTTCTAGCTTGGCAACTTATACGCAGCAAACAAATTTGGGTACATATTCAGTTGCTGTAACCTCAGATCAGTTACAAACCTCAACGAGTCTAGATGCCAACGGAGGGATAGCCATACTGGGTAAGGATCTCTTTATGAGCAGACGCCTGGATCAAAGTTTTGCGGTAGCCAAAATTCCTGACTATCCTGGCATCAATGTGCTGGTTGACAATCAAATAGCCGCTAAGACCGACTCGCGCGGAGAGGCTTTGATACCGCGCCTTCGTGCTTACGATAGAAATGAAATCACCGTCAACCCCTTTGATTTTCCACTGGATGCAAAAATCTTAAGCGTAAAAATAGAAGCTGTCCCCTATTACAGAAGCGGACTGCAGGTTAAGTTCCCGATTGAGCGCTCTAATGCAGCTACTTTTACAGTTCAGTTAGAGGACGGTAGCTTTTTGCCTGAAGGTGCTGAGGTTCAAGTTGATAACCTTGTAGAGCACTACAAAGTAGGGGCGGATGGAGCTGTGTATGTCTCTAACCTGTCTCGTTTGACTAAATTGCACGCTTATTGGTTTAACCAAAATTGTGCGTTCGAGCTTAGATTCATGAAGAGTTCTGATCCACTTCCCGATCTTGGAGTTGTCATTTGTAAAGGAATAGTCATTGAAAAAAGCATACTTCATTGATGTGAAAACTCATCTGCTAAAAGCTGGGGTGGTGCTGCTTAGTCTGGTTTTTCAGGCTAACGCTGCAATTGCAGATTGCACCATCAATAGCGTTGGCGTTTTGTTCAGCCCATACAGTGCACTGAACTCTTTCCCCAACAACAGCGGTATTGGGACTGTCACGGTGTCTTGTAGGGGGGCTGATGCATCGCCTATGATTAGCTTAACAACGGGTCAGCACAGCAGTAGCGTACAAAGATCCATGCGCAGTCCAACAACGCCAGATAAGCTCAAATACAATATTTTTACGGATTCAGCACGAACGATTGTTTGGGGTGATGGGAGGGGGCAGGGTAGTGTGCTGGGCATACAAGCAAGCGGGGTCACCATACTGAGTTTGTACGGGCAAATTGATCCAGGGCAGGATGCGGCAACAGGAGATTACAGCGATATTTTGACCGTTACCGTCAATTTCTAATATCTAACTTTACTGATTGCCTGACCTCAGGATCCAGCGTAGGTTTCCATCTAAAGATCTAGTTAAATGGATTCATTTTCCATACACAAGTTCTCATGATCCGGGTTGACCCTTGTTTCTTGAAACTTGCAGGAAACGCAAACTATCCATATATTCTAAAAATCTAAGGTGAAATTCAATCGAATGCTTAAACATGGCATACTTGCGATTGGGAATTAATCAGTATCAAAGGATTTAAATATGAAATTACGCCGACTGACCGCAATTTTTCTGTTCTCCCTTCTAAGCGCTGGATTTTCTTCCTCCCAGGCCGCAGATTTAAGGGTTGGCGTAGGGGCTGACATTACTTCAATGGACCCGCATTATGTAAATTTGTTCCCCAACAACGGAGTCGCCGAGCATATTTACAACAAGCTTGTAACTCTTGATTCTGACTCCCGTTTGATCCCTGATCTGGCCGAGTCTTGGAAAACAGTGGATCCAACAACTTGGGAGTTCAAACTTCGCAAAGGCGTTAAGTTTCATGACGGTAGCGATTTCACCGCTGCCGATGTAGTCTTCTCCTACGACAGGGTTGGCAAAATACCGAATAGCCCAGGTCCTTTTACGGTTTATACAAAAGCGATCGTCTCAAGCGAAGTTGTTGACAATTACACCATTCGCTTTAAGACAGCGTCTCCCTACCCATTACTGCCTAATGATTTGTCCACCATCTATATCCTCTCCAAGAAAGTTGCCGCTAATGCAACCACAGAAGATTTCAATGCAGGCAAAGTCAATATCGGTACAGGTCCCTTCAAGTTTGTAGAGTTCAAACGCGGAGACCGAGTGGAGTTGGCTCGAAACGAGAATTACTGGGGTAAAAAACCGGCTTGGGAGAGAGTTACCCTGAGAATTCTTCCCAACGACCCAACCCGTCTTGCCGCACTGTTGTCCGGCGATGTGGATGCTATTGAGAATATTCCAACGCCTGACTTGGCCAAGATCAAAGCAAACCCGAGTCTTTCAACGTTTACCAAAACCTCACACCGCATTATTTTCTTTCACCTTGATCAACTCCGCGATCAAACCCCTTTTGTAACGGATAAGGACGGGAAAGTACTAGATAAAAATCCGTTCAAAGACCTTCGTGTCCGCCAAGCCGTCTCCAAGGCAATTGATCGCGAAGCGATCAATACCCGTGTGATGGAGGGATTGTCCTTGCCAACAGGTAACTTGGTACCTGCGCCCATGTTTGGGCATGTGCCCGCCCTAACTCCTGAGAAGTACGATTTAGAGGGCGCTAAAAAACTCTTGACCGATGCTGGTTACCCCAATGGATTCAATCTGACATTGCACGCTCCCAATAATCGCTATGTGAACGATGACCAGATTGCACAAGCCGTTGCTCAGATGTTGACGCGTGCTGGTATCACAACAAAGGTTGTGACGATGCCCATGGGTGTTTACCTTGGCCACGCCTCTAAGCTTGAGTACTCGTTTGCAATGCTAGGTTGGGGTGCTTCTACGGGCGAGTCATCCTCTGCTTTGCGTCCCTTATTAGCGACCTACGCGCCTGACAAGGGACTGGGAAGCTTTAACTGGGGGCGTTACTCCAACCCAGCAATGGACGAAGTACTCGCTAAAGCGATGGCCACGATTGACGACAAGGCGCGCGAATCACTTTTGCAAAAGGCGGCTACTTTGGCTCTCAAAGATATAGGCTTGGTACCTTTGCACCACCAGATTAATACATGGGCAACTAGAAAAGGCGTAGTCTACACACCTCGCACGGATGAATACACACTTTCTCAAGAGTTTCAGCCTAAATAATGCGTACAAAGGTGCGGCTAAGTGTTTTGTACCTTTAGCCGTCCCTCTCCCTGTCCCTGTCCCTGTCCCTCTCCCTAACCCATGTTGACCTTCATCTTAAGACGAACAAGCGAGAGTTTCTTTGTCTTACTGGCAATGTCACTCCTTGTGTTTGTGGGGGTTTATGCAATAGGTAACCCTGTCGATCTGTTGATTTCACCAGACGCGACCCCCGAAGACATTGCTCAAGTTACGAAAGCGCTAGGACTAGATCTCCCCCTTTGGCAGCAGTACTTTTATTTCCTTCGGCAAGTGCTTGAAGGCGATCTTGGTCGATCTTTTATGTTCAGCACACCCGCTATTGATTTGTTGATCAGCAAAATGCCCGCAACGATGGAGCTCGCCGTGGCGGCTATGCTGATAGCCTCGGTGCTGGGGATTCCACTTGGTCTCATCGCTGGTCTGAATGCAGATAATTGGATCGGTAAGTCGATCATGAGCGTCTCAATTTTGGGTTTCTCATTGCCAACTTTTTGGGTTGGGCTCGTATTGATCATGTTTTTCTCAGTCGAACTAGGCTGGCTCCCCTCGAGTGGTCGAGGACCTACAACGATTTTATTTGGAATACCGATTAGTTTTTTGTCTTGGGAAGGGCTCAAACATCTTTTATTGCCAGCCCTAAATTTAGCACTCTTCAAACTGGCATTAATTATTCGTCTAACGCGCGCAGGCACCCAAGAGGCCCTAATGCAAGATTACGTTAGATTTGCGCGGGCTAAAGGACTACGTCCAAGTCGCATCATTGGTGTTCATGTATTAAAAAATATCATGATCCCCATCGTCACTGTGATCGGTTTAGAGTTTGGATCAGTGATCGCTTTCTCAATTGTGACCGAGTCTATCTTTGCTTGGCCAGGGATGGGCAAGTTATTGATCGATTCGATCAACAACTTGGATAGACCCGTTATCGTTGCATATCTGTGTCTGATCGTTGTTTTCTTTGTGATTATCAATCTGGTTGTGGATTTGACCTATGCCTTTCTTGACCCCCGGGTGCGCCTTGGAGACTTCGCACGATGAGTCTAAACCAGTCCAGCGCTATTGAGTCACCAAAAATGCGGATATGGAGAACGTTTTCCTCTGACTATATAGCTCTGGGTGGATTATGTGTACTCAGTATCCTTATCTTAGCTGCGCTCTTTGCTCCCTTGCTCGTTCCTCAAAATCCATACGATTTGGCTCAGCTCAATATCCTTGATGCCCGTTTGCCCCCGGGCGCTTCCTCCTTTGATGAGAAGATCTATTACTTACTAGGTACAGATGATCAAGGGCGAGATATTTACTCTGCCATTATTTACGGCATGCGTATCTCACTGGGAGTAGGCCTTGTATCTACGCTCGGTGCTTTGATTACGGGGACGATACTGGGCTTGACAGCGGCTTATTTGGGCAAAAGAGTGGATAGCCTCGTCATGCGCATTGTTGATATTCAATTGTCATTTCCAGCTATTTTGATTGCGTTGATCTTGCTTGCCGTGTTTGGTCAGGGACTGGGTAAGATCATCATTGCACTGATCACGGTTCAATGGGCCTATTACGCAAGAACGGTGCGCTCGGCTGCACTTGTTGAGATGGGCAAAGAGTATATTGAGGCAGCACGGTGTTTGGGGCTTGGTCATCGTCGGATTATTTTTAATCATTTACTGCCCAATTGCGTTGCACCGCTTATAGTGGTTGCTGCTATGCAAATCGCTGCGGCTATTGCGCTGGAGGCGACTTTATCATTCTTAGGTTTGGGGCTTCCTATCACTGAACCTTCGTTGGGATTGCTCATCTCCAATGGCTACTCCTACTTGATGTCTGGCAAATACTGGATCAGTTTTTATCCTGGTATAGCGCTGCTTGTCATGATCGTCAGTATCAACCTTGTTGCTGATAGATTAAGAGATACCTTAAATCCTAAATTACAAAAATAACACTCGATTAATACATTCATGAATCCACGCGCCCATCTGAGAGTTGAAAATCTAGTCACCGAATTCGTGACGAGACAAGGCGTTGTGCGGGCTTTAGATGAGATTAGTTTTGAGTTACATCCAGGTCAAATAATGGGTTTGGTCGGCGAGTCGGGAAGTGGTAAATCCTTGACAGGCTTCTCGATCATGGGACTCCTGGATCCCCCCGGTAGGGTTAGCTCTGGAAGAATCACGCTAGGTGGTAAAGATCTAAACCAGATGAATTCAGAGCAACTTCGCCGTATCAGGGGTAACCGTATGGCGATGATCTTTCAAGACCCGATGATGACCCTTAATCCGGTGATGAAAATATCAGCTCAAATGATTGAAACTATTCGGGCGCATCGACAGGTTTCAAACACTCAAGCATTAGAGGAGTGTTTACAAGCGCTTAAGATGGTTGGTATTGCCTCCCCAGAGGAGCGACTCAACGCTTATCCTCACCAGTTCTCAGGCGGGATGCGTCAACGAGTTGCAATCGCAATAGCACTATTGAACAAACCCGATGTGATCATTGCAGATGAACCCACTACAGCTTTGGATGTCACCATTCAGGGACAAATACTGAGTGTGATTCAAAATATATGCCGTCAAACCGGTACCTCCGTTATTTGGATCACACACGATTTATCGGTTGTATCAGGTCTTGCTGACCAGATTAGTGTGATGTACGCTGGACGAATCGTCGAGCAAGGACCCAGTGCGAGCGTGCTGAGTCAACCCGCACACCCCTACACTCGCGGCTTGATCAGATCCGTACCCTCTGTCAATCAGCCTCATAAGCGTTTGTATCAGATACCTGGTATGGCACCTTCCTTGGCGCACTTACCCCGTGGCTGCGCCTTTAATCCTAGATGTGAGCGTTCAAGCGTCGAATGTTTGGAGAAGCCAGATTTCACTGCTTTGAGTCCTAGCCATCGACTGCGCTGTGTTCACCCTTACTTTGAACCGCTGGAGCTCGACAAATGAGCGATCAAAACTCATTGCTAACGCTCACAGGCGTTACAAAACGTTTCGGAAAGCCTTTTAGTAAAGTTAATTTGCTGCTGAATCAATTGGGCGCCTCGCTTAGGAATGAGTATGTTTATGCAGTTAGCAATATAAATCTCCAAGTAGCCAGTAAAGAGGTGGTTGGTTTGGTAGGTGAGTCCGGATGCGGCAAATCAACACTTGGCAGACTTGCTGGTGGGTTACTCAGGCCTGACGGGGGGACACGTACGTGGCGGGGTAAGGATATGACTGCAATGACGCCAGAGGAGTTCCGAGGGGTTAGATTGTCGGTTCAAATGATTTTTCAAGATCCTTATGCGTCTCTCAATCCGCGTTTGCGGGCTAAAGATTCAGTGACTGAGGCGCCTATTTACCACGGCTTGGT
>CAJAYT010000145.1 GCA_903949285.1 uncultured Burkholderiales bacterium | reverse complement strand
TTCATACACAGCTGCAACGGATCTTGGAGGACAAAATGCCACGAATTATTCAGGCATTGGCAAATTAGCAGCCAAAAGATTTAAAAATATGGGATGCTATATTTTTAAAGATACCCTAAATTTAGATCCAACTTCTTACGGTGCGTATTTCGTTTTACGGACCGAGGATAACGAGTCATTTGTAGCGCTTAGCAAATTCTCTGTGACGGATACCATTGGTATTGAGAGTCTTCACATTTCAGAGTTGAACGCGGATTGGCTGCAACACTTCTCTGCCTATAACTATCCGGGTGGTGAGTGTAAGTCGGTCCTGCGCCCTTGAATTTGGTAACTGCACTGGATCAGCGCTTTTCTATAGTTTGAACGGCGAGGCTACGCTACAAAATATTTTTGTATGTAAGCATTTGTAAACTATTGGACTTTTCAACTTTTGAAGTACCTATTGGCTAAAATAGACTAATCAAATTGGAGGAAATATGAAACCCCTACTTTACGCAGCTTCATTGACTCTTGGGATCATCTCCAGTGCAGCTTATGCTCAGGCACTTAACTTTGAAGGCTTAGACTTTCAACTAGGCCTTGGCTACCAATCAACGATCGGCAAAGCAAGTCTCTCCGACTCCGCCAACGGCGCAGGTATTGTCCCCAATGCCTCCCAAGCCGCAGTAGCTACCTCTTTGGGTTTAAGCTACACCGGCGCTATATCCAGCCAATATACGCTGGGCGCCATTTTTGAGACCAACCCTTTAAAACTCAAGGCAGGCTCTACAAAAACCACCCCACCCACCACTTATACAGTGAGCGCCTACGACGAAACATTCAAAAACGTATATAGCTTCTCGCTTGAACCGGGCTATGCGATTGATAAATCTAGCCTTGCTTACGCTAAAGTGGGCTATTCCAGTGCCTCTGCCATCTTCACCTCTAACGACGCAAGCGCTGACTCCTCCAGGAGACTGAACGGCTACAACCTGGGGATTGGGATGCGCATGGATACGGGTAATTTTTATCCGTTTGCTGAAATCAACTATATTAAATTCAACAGCGCCACTAATTTACTTGCAAATGGAACTGGCCTCATGTCCCACAGCGGTTCTTCTTATAATCTTCTAGCTGGATTAGGTTATCACTATTAACCAAATTGAGTCACTTTTCTGAGTATGCCTGCTTAATTCCTTAATATGACTATACCTAACGAGGGGCATGAACTAAGTGCCCAATCCTCACCTGCTCAAGATACTGTTTTAATTTCGTCTTTTACAAATTACTTTAATCAAGGCATCTCGTTTTTACAAAACAATGATTATTTAAATGCACTTGCCAATCTCAAAGAGGCATTACAGATAAATCCGAATCACTTTGATGCTCTTCAACTATCAGGACTCTTAGAGTCGCAACTGAATAATAACGAACAGGCGATCGTTTTATTCCTTAAAGCTTTAGAGATCAATCAATCCAACCCGCACGTATACAACAACTGTGGACTGGTTTATGAAAAATTAGAGGACTGGAAATCCGCCGGTGATTGCTACCTTAAAGCGCTCATACTGAAACCTGATTTTGCACAAGCGCATAACAACTTTGCTGGCGTGCAACGACAACTCCATAACACTGAGCAAGCACTAGCAAGCTACGATTTGGCTATTCAATTCGACCAGAAGTTTGCCGACCCGCACTATAACAAAGCTAATGTCCTTCGAGAACTCAGACAACTTGACCAAGCTTACTTACATTACAAATTAGCCATTGAATTAAATCCCCTTTTCTCTCAAGCATTTTTGAACCTGGGACTATTGCTCTCTGAGGTACAAAAATACCCCGAAGCACTGGATTTCTTTAATCAAGCTATTGCCATCAACCCAAATTATGTAGAAGCCTTCAACAACAAGGGTAATTTGTTGCAGAAACTAAATCAATTTGATTCTGCAGTTGATTGCTACCAAAACGCACTGCGTTTAAACCCGAATTTAGCTCAAATACATAATAATCTAGGAAATGTCTTTCACAGGCTCAATCGCTTAGAGGAAGCTTCTGATCATTATGAACAAGCGATCACATTAAGTCCTGATTTTGCAGAAGCGCATTGGAACAATGCATTAGCACTCTTAATGCGCGGTGAATTCACTAAGGGTTGGAAAGAGTTTGAATGGAGGTGGCAATCCGATTACGTCAATAGGTTTGCAAAAAAACGAACCTTCACTGAAAAACTCTGGCTAGGTGATAGCAGTCTGGTTGGAAAGCGAATTCTCCTTCATAGCGAGCAAGGTCTAGGCGATACGATTCAATTCGCCAGATTCGCCCCCTTTATTTCAAATTTAGGCGCTGAGGTCACGCTGGAAGTTCAGCCTTCCTTGGTCGAAATTTTAAAAACCTTGCCTGGTAACTTTACAGTTATCCCGGTTGGAGCAGCGCTACCAAGTTTTGATTTTCAGTGCCCATTACTGAGCTTACCGTTAGCGCTCAATATCCAAACCACTAATATTCCGTTGGCTCAAGGGTATTTAAAAACAGATCCTGCACTGGTGAATGTTTGGCTGAAGCGACTTGGGCCCAAGACCAAGCCCCGGATTGGTATTGTCTGCAGTGGTAGTCAAGAGCACACAAACGACTTTAGTAGAAGTTACGCACTGAAAACACTACTACCTTACTTACCAGACTCATTTGAATATCATATTCTCCAAAAAGAGATTAGAGATATTGATCTAAATACACTTGAAGAGCATCCTCATTTCTACAACCATGCAGCCCAACTCTCTGATTTCACCCAAACTGCTGCGTTGATAGATCATATGGACTTGGTCATAACCGTAGACACCAGCGTTGCGCATTTAAGCGGAGCACTGGCGAAAGAGACTTGGGTGTTATTACCCTTTAGATCAGATTGGCGTTGGTTGACACACCAATCCAATTCACTTTGGTACAAGTCAATTCAATTGGTTAGACAAAACCAAATTGACAATTGGAACAATGTATTTGAGTGGGTCAACTCCCGGCTATTGGCCAAGCTCAATTCGAATGGATAACAACTAACAGATTGCCAGCAACCCACCTGTTTGTATTGAAACTAGCTTAAAGATTGGCACCGCTAAGGCCCAAGTGTTACTCGAGCCCTAACCTGTGGTTGTTAATAAATAGGTGGTTGTGCAATCAGTACCGTACATACGCAACTTAATGCCACCATTGATAACCATATAACCAATGGCTTCGCAGATGTTGCTGAGGGACCGAAATTTTGAATATTTGCGTTGTTATTCATTTTGCTACTCCCTATGATCAAGTTGTTGGACACTTAACAGATAAGCAAATTACACGCCAATAATTATCTGCTTTTCGCACAGAATTAGTGCAAACTATTATTATTTTTCCTTATGACAAAGAATTTACAGTCAATTTTTTGACTTGAAACCTCCTGATCCTTAGTTTAGGTGCATTATGATTCGCTGTGAATGATTGTTAAGCAAGGTTAATCACTTTCAAACCGCATGTAATTAATACTAAAATAGTATATGAAACCCACTTTTAGATGGTTGTTCCTGTTTCTAATCTGCAGCTTACCGTTGGCGAGTTGGAGCGACCCCTACCCTAGTAAACCGATCAAACTCATTGTCCCTTGGGCCGCGGGAGGAGCTACGGACCAAATTGCACGAATGATCGGCCAAGCGCTTTCTCAGTCATTAGGTAGCAGCATCGTTGTGGAGAACAAAGCAGGTGCAGGTGGAGTGATTGGCACTCAAGCGTTTGTCAAAGAAAAACCAGATGGCTACACCCTTTTGTTAGCGACAAGTTCAACCAACGCCGCAGGTCCCTACCTTTATTCCAAGCTGGGCTTTGATCCAGTGAACGACTTTACTCACGTCATCTTGATTTGCTCAATTCCAAACGTAATGGTAGTACCGACCAAGTCGAATTGGAACTCTCTCAAAGATATCGTGAATGACAGCTTGCAGCATCCTAATACGTTTTCTTACGGCTCAGCCGGTGTGGGCGGATCCCAGCATTTAGCAGGTGCACAGTTCAAAACGATCACGCACATTAATATTAACCATGTACCCTACAAGGGAAGTGGCCCGGCTGCGCAAGACCTCATAGCAGGACACATCGACATGATGATTGATACAGGCTCACTTGGAAGCATCAAATCCGGGCTACTTCGCCCGCTAGCGGTTGCTTCAGTTAAAAGAATTGCAGCTCTACCCGATACGCCCACCTTCAAAGAGTCTGGCGTGGATATGGTTGCCTCTGCATGGTATGGGCTGATGCTTCCAGCAAAGGCTCCTCACGAGTTGGTTGAAAGACTCAACTCCGAGATGAACGCTATCTTAAAAAGACCAGACATTAAAAACAAGATGACCGAGATGGGAGCAGAGATAGCTGGGGGCTCACCTCTTGAATTCTACAGATTCGCTCAAACTGAGCTCAAACGATACGAGACCATTGTGAAAGACTCTGGCGCACCACTTGAATAATTCAGCAAAGCGAGTGAGTGAATCTATTGAACAACTACCAGAACATTTGTCTTCCGTCATAACTTTGAAAAGAACCAGTGTCACTCATCGACAACTGATCTATCACGCCTAGCATTTTTGATACGCTCTCTTGGACAGTGGTTGGTGCGTTGCTTCCACCCATCTGAGTTTGCACCCAACCAGGATTCATAGCCACAAAAGTGGCCTTAGGATAATCGTGAGAGGCGCTTTTGACCACCATATTTAAAGCCGCTTTGGACGCTCTGTATATCCATCCAAAACTGCTCTGCGTTTGATGGATACTGCCCATCAAACTGCTCACAAAAACAAATTTGCCCCCTGAGTCTTCAACAAGGGAACCTATCAAAGCAATACACTGCATTGCACCAAGTACATTCACATGCATGACTTGGTCAAAATCAGATGCACTGGGAATGTCTTTGGCACCTGTATTGGGGCCATAAAATCCGGCGACATAAATAGCCAAATCAATCTTGACTCCGTCTAACTGCCAGCCAAGGCCCGCCAAAGAAACAGCGCTACTTACGTCAAGCTCAATGGCGTGAGCATCCAACTCCTTGAGTTTATCTATGTCTTTTGCATAGCGGGCGGTGGCATAAACGTTCCAACCAGCTTTCAAGAGTTGACCAACAAATTCGTGACCAATACCTCTTGAAGCTCCAATGACCAAGGCGGTTTTCATAGGCAAGACTTTCTAAACTTTGAGTAAAGGTCAATTATCAACCTTTTTTTAGAAATTCAAAAACCCATATCCTCTAACCATATTCAGATACTAGTCATCCGCTAGGGAATGGCCCACCAAATCATCGCTATCTTGAGTGAGTGATGGCTTAGGCATCTTACTCATTTGAGTGATCACGTCGGTCGTGACAGTGTTGGTGGTACCGTCCTCAAATTTATACTTTGTGAATTTAGTCTTTCCATCAGATGACCAAGTTTCATCCTTAGCAATGGCTTTGTAAGTAGCGGTTTGTGTTTTTCCATCACTCGTCGTCATGGTCACGATCTCCAAACCCTGAAGGTATACGGGCTTGTGCACTTCGACTTTGGCGTTAAATACTTTATTAATTATTTTCTGGGGTTGACTCGTGCCCTCTGAAGAATCGGCTACATCGTTGACTGTACCGTCTTCGAAAATAAAACGTTTCAACTTTAGTTTTCCGTCGTCACTTAAAATTGTTTTTGTCTCAACAGCTTTTTTGCGAATAATCTTAACAGTACCATCAGCGTAGTTGACTGGGATAACCTCTATGTCGTTCTCATAAGTCGCTTGTCCATATAGCTTAGGGGCAATCATCTCTTCTTTGTGCGTGGTTCCGTCTGCAAATTTATAAACCGTAACCTTGGACTCGTGATCGCTGGACCAGACTTCTTTTTGACTAATTGCATCATAGGTGAAAACTTTTTCTGTCCCGTCACCGTATATCTTCTTAATAGTCTCCTTGCCTGCCTTGTAGGTGGGTGGAAGGATTTGATTGGGTATAGACAGAACAACTTGATTGGTTGTGTTATCGCTAAATTTGTAAGTGATAGTTTTGTAAAGATGATCCTCAGACCAACTTACTTCTTCATCGATGGCTTTATTAACTACAGAAGATACTGTACCGTCACCGAACTTAGTGGTTATGGTTTGGGTATCTTTTTCATAAATAGGCTTAGAGACTTCCTGGGACACAGAAGATACTACTTTATTTACAGTTCCATCTGCAAAGCTGTAAAGAGTCGTCTTGGTCAGGTGGTCCTCTGCCCAACTCACTTTCTCTGAAATGGCCTTGCGCGTCAGTACTGTTTTAGTACCGTCGCCGTAGGTATAGTAAATGGTCTCTAAATTGCCTTTATAAATGGGACTACTCTCAGTCCTAGGCACGTTGATTTCATCAGTACTTTTGCCGCCATCGGCAAAGAAATAAGTAATGATCTTTGTGATACGGTCGCTTGACCAACTCACCTTTTGATCAATTGGTTTAAGCATAACTTCCTCTTTGAAGCCGTCTCCGTAAGTCACGCTTAAGCGTTCTTGGTCACCAATATAGACGGGAGTCCCCACCACTTTGGGAACCTCTACAAGCTCATCATATGACTTACCGTCCTCAAAGAGATAGGTTATTTTTTGAGTCAAATGGTCTTTAGACCAACTTACTTTGCGATCAATAGCCTCGTATTCTTCAGTCTTTTGTGTTCCATCACCGAATGTAATCGTGATTTTTTCAAATCCATCTTTAAACTCAGGTTGACTGTATTTCTTCGGTACGGATTTAATATCTATATTAGTAGTACCGTCACTGAACTTATAAATAGTTGTTTTAGTCGTATGGTCCTTTGCCCATTCATATTCTTCACTCTTCGCTTTGCGGGTGATGATTGACTTTACACCGTCGGCATAAGTCATCGGAATCAGCTCAAGATTACCTTTGTAGGTCGGCTCACCAGCTACTGGCTCGACAATATCAACTTGGGTATCTAAAGAGCCGTCACTGAATTTTTTATTGATCGTCTTGGTCTTATGATCTTTACCCCAACTGATATCTTCACTGACCAGTGTTTTAGGTTTTATCGGCTCTTTAGCCGGAGTTTGCTCGGTTGCGCTTACTTTTTCTGGCTTGGTTGCCTCGTCTTTAACTCGGTCTCCTTTGGCCAACTCAACGTCTTTCTTGTCTGCTTCAATGTCTTTAAATTTATTAATTTGTTCGGTCAATTTAACCGCTGACCTAGGTGGATACTGAATCCAGTCATCCTTGGAGTCTCCCGCGTGCGCAAATCCTTGAAACAAAAGCGCAGCTATGCCAACGGTCTTTAATAGGGTTTTCCCATCCGT
>CAJAYT010000144.1 GCA_903949285.1 uncultured Burkholderiales bacterium | reverse complement strand
CATATATACTGCATCTATGTTAAGCAATCTAAAAATACTATTCCCTTATTTATAAAAAGCTTAGAGATAAAACCAAAATATTTTTCAATATAGATCAAACTCAACGTTTAATTTATTAGAAATTGATCGCGCCAAAAGTCTGAAAAATTAACTTATTAGCGAGAGGATTTATTTAAAAATACTAGCAGCATGCAAACAATTATCTTTTGACATATTCACTAATACTGTTCGCTCACGCACTTACATTTTAAAAATTATGAATTATTATTTCGACAAATAAAGATGAATCTCTAATTCTACATAAGGGTTACTTTTGCTTAATCCTAATGGACTATTATTTTTTCTCACGCATAGATTTCTCACTATTTAATTTAGCTCAAAATGATTTTTAAGAATAAAACTGCACTTATCACCGGATCAACAAGCGGAATTGGACTAGCTATTGCTAATGACTTTGCTGCGAAGGGAGCTAACTTAGTCATTAACGGTCTGGGTAGTAAAGCAGTACTTGACAGTCTATGCGATCAAATCACTAAGGATCATGGCGTAGTCTGCATCCACTCTAACGCAAACATGCTAGTCCCTGAGGAAATCCGAAATATGATTCACGAAGGATATAAACACTTTGGCTCAATTGACCTGTTAGTTAATAACGCTGGCATACAATTTGTATCACCAATCGAAGATTTCCCTGAAGAACAGTTCAATTCAATCATTGCTATTAACTTAGTTTCCTCGTTTCATACTATTAAATCTGTTCTTCCAACAATGAAGTCAAAGGGCTGGGGTCGTATCATAAATATCGCCTCTGCTCACGCATTAATTGCTTCTCCTTTTAAATCAGCTTATGTTGCGGCCAAACATGGGCTTGTGGGTTTAACTAAAACAGTTGCCCTCGAAGTCGCTACTTCTGGAATCACTTGTAACGCTATTTGTCCTGGCTATGTCTGGACTCCCTTAGTAGAAAAGCAGATACCTGAGACCATGAAAGCTCGAAATTTAACTAGCCAACAAGTCATAGACACCGTTTTCTTAGCAGCTCAGCCTACAAGGAAGTTCGTCTTAATGGAAGATGTAGCCGCTTTAGCTTCATATTTAGCCTCAGAGAGCGCCTCTTCTATTACAGGATCCAGTATTTCTATCGATGGCGGTTGGACTGCTCACTAGCGTCTACATATCTCCACTCACTACGATTTGATCCGTTTTATGGTCGCCTAGGGGTCTGTTTGCACCGTGTATATTTGATTTATTAGATTATTTCAAGTAATCAAATACAACTTCACCTAGCCCAAGAGTTAAATCAGCAATGAAATGAAGGCTAGAAATCACCTGCAGAACTGGCAGTTCGGATACGGGCGCGAGAGCATGAGGGTGAAGCTCAAGAGTAGCTGGTCCAGTCCAAGCTCCTCGCAGATTTACGTGAGTTGTGTAGTAGCGCACTAGTTCGCAAATTCTTGGTGTCCCGTCCACGTGCGGAATGATTTTTAAAAGAAAATTAGGCGAGGCTAATGATGCCATTACTAATGCAGGATTTACCTCGCGGTGCTTATACCCCATAGTTGCTTTAGCAATTTGGACTCTCCCATACTCCAAGGTACCCACTAAGGTATCAATTTCGGTTTCCAATTTTGGATTGGCTAACTTTTTGGGAAAACCCCATAATTCACGCCCGCCTGCAATGGGGGGATGATCATTCAGATACATTGCATGTGCGTAAGACCCGCTTACCCCTTCTAATCTTACCGGAATCACCTGGCCAGACTCTGTATAGGATCCAAATCCAGTGGAATCTGGCATATGAATGAATTCAAATTTAACAATAGGTTCTTGTATTTCCAGGGGCTCTGGTACGACCGCCCTTAGTGCGTCAAGATCCGTACGGTAGGTGATAATTAGAAATTCTCGATTTGTAAAGCGGTACGGACCATGAGGAAATGCTGGGCTGGTTAAAGGCATAGCAAAGGCATTTGCCTTGATATCTTGAATATTCATTTTTTTCCTTAATTAGTATGGGCGTCTAGACTTGAGTGGAAATGAATTAAGTTCTCCCTTATATTCATGGGTTGATCACCAAATATCCTTGAATCCATTAGCTTTAAGGACGACGAGATTGTTGGAAGAAAGTCCATCATTGCTAAGATATCGTGATCTAGGTTTAGTCCTGGAGCTATTTCTACTAGCTCTAATCCACCATCAATTAATTGAAGAACACAACGCTCAGTGACAAAAAGGACTCTTTGATTTCGAACAAAGGCTTGCGATCCGTTAAATGTTATTTGTTCAACACTACTTATAAATTTTTTAATCCCTGCTTCGTGATTTATTTTCAGCTTGCCCTCCTCCACCTGAATGTCCAAATGTCCAGCACAAAAGGTTCCCATAAATACCAACCTTCTCGTATTTTGGCTGATGCCAATAAATCCACCTGCGCCTGCTAAATGTTCATTGAATAGGCTTACATCAAGATTTCCCAGTTCATCTACCTGTGCCATTCCAAGAAATGCTATATCAAGCCCTCCTCCATCATAAAAATCGAATTGATAAGGTTGATCCAAAATAGCTTGGGCATTAATTGCTGCCCCAAAATTCAAGCCACTGGCAGGCTGCCCTCCTACTACTCCGGGCTCCGCTGTCAAGGTCATAAGATCAACTATGTTTTCTTCTGATGCAATTTCAGCAATAAGCTCTGGAATACCCACCCCTAAGTTAACAATATCGTGAGCGCATAATTCCAGCGCGGCTCGCCTAGCTATTATTTTTCGAGCATCAAGAGGAGTCGGGTGAGGTTTCTTTGTAGGGGCTAACAATTCGCCTGAATAGACTGCGCTATAGGGCTGAGAAAATGTTTGCCAGTGATTCTCAGGTTTTTCAACAACTACGATGTAATCTACAAGAATTCCAGGAATATTGACTTGCCTAGACTTGAGGGAGCCAGCCTTTGCCAAACGCTCAACCTGAACTATTACTATACCCCCCGAATTATGTGTCGCCATTGCAATTGAGAGTGAATCTAGCGTTAGAGCTTCCCTCTCCATAGTAATATTACCGTGTTCGTCGGCAGTAGTTCCTCTCAGAAAACATGCATGAATTGGGAATGATTTATAAAACAAATAGGTAATGCCGCCTATTTCAATTGTTTCTACCAATGAGCGTTCACTTCTTGAATTCAGTCTACCCCCTCGCTTGCGAGGATCTACGAATGTGTCAAGACCGACTTGAGTTATGAGTCCTGGCCTGTGTGCAGCGATGTCTCGGTATAGTTGACTGATAACACCTTGTGGAAGGTTATAGGCTTCTATATCATTGTTTAAAGCCAGTTTTTGTAATTTAGGAGCTAATCCCCAATGCCCTCCGATCACACACTTTACAAGTCCAGCGTGGGCAATATGATTAAGCCCCCTCTCAGCCCCGTCTCCTTGTCCTCCAGCAAACAGGAGGGTTAAACCTGTTGGAGTCCCAGCGAGGGAAATTGTGTCATTACCTAAAAAGCGCTGTTCTAAAGCGATTGCGAGCTCCTCTGCAAATCCACTCCCAATAAAACCACCCGTAACAAGCGTAGTGTTGTTTTGAATATGTTGAACAGCCTCAGTAGCCGTAACTACCTTGGCGCCTGGAGTAGTGCGTGTTTTTGAACTTGGATTTCTCATAACTTAAAGGGGCTTGCTTACAAAGAGTTGCACTCACATCTATTGAGTTCAATTTCTATGATT
>CAJAYT010000143.1 GCA_903949285.1 uncultured Burkholderiales bacterium | reverse complement strand
TGCATTAGCTCTTAGTCGGCACATTTATCAACAAATTGATAGGCGTTAACAGCTCTCCTTCAACGCCAATATCATCGACCCAAACGGTTCGGATGGACCTAACGGGCGCAACGCGCCAGGAAAACTCAAAATACGGATTGGCAGCAATACCGGAGGACGGGTCCACCCTAAATATTTCCAACTGATCTGCATGGCACGTGATTGTTTTTATAACGTTTCGCGGAATATTTTGACCCAGCACATTTTGGAGGTAGCCCGTATCCATAGAGTGCTGGATAAGTAAGCGAATACGAACAACGCTCCCAACGCGCAGATCCCCCAAAACCTGAAGTCTTGCAATGCTCATGTCTAGGACCCATCCACGCAAGCTGATTCCGTCACAATGACATCAAACTTGTCGTAATAGAACTTTCCCTTTGAGGTCTGCGCAAGGGCCACTATAAATTGACTACCTGCTAAGCGAACCCGTGTATTTAAGTTGGCGTCCCCAGACCAGGGTCCCAAATGAAACAAAGCGATTTGCACCACCGGATTGCGCTGAGACAGGAGGTATATTTTCTCAACATAGTCATCTTGAGTCATAGGTAAATCAGATTTGATTGCCAGATTCACCAAATTTCCATTGTCTGCCAAAAGGGGCATCTCTATTTGAACGCGCGACTTAGAAAGCGGAGCTCCACTAATCAAGGGGTCAACAAGATCAGATAGGGACCGCAGTGTCCCAGAGTACATTCCTTGAGCGAGGGTGGATTCAGCACCAAAGAGGGAGAGCCCGCCCCCTACTAAGGGGAGTGCTCTAGCCAATGATATGCCTAACGATAGGTCCAATGAGCTAAGCAGTTTAGCGAGCAGTGTGCGCCGCGAAGTATTGACCGTACCCAATTTGAACATCAAGCCTTTGCCAAACTAAAGCCATGGTTTTTAAGCGGGAAGGAGCGAATGCGTTTCCCCGTTGCGGCGAAAATAGCATTGACCAGTGCTGGGCCTAAAGGGGCCTGCGTTGGCTCGCCAACGCCTCCCCAAAACCCGCCAGTCGGCGCAATAACGGTTTGCACAACAGGCATCTCGTTCAAGCGCATCATGCGGTAGTCATGGAAGTTAGACTGCTCAATGCGGCCCTCTTTAATCGTCATCTCGCCCCAGAAAATGGCAGACAGCCCGTGCACGACGCTGCCTTGGAGCTGTGCTTGAATGTTATCGGGGTTAACTGCGTAGCCTGGATCGATACCGATGACGACGCGGTGAATTTTGATCTCTGATCGCTCGTTAACAGATACCTCGCACACACAGGCGGTCCAGCTACCGTACCCTTCGGTTTCAGCAATTCCTCTAAAGACACCCTTGGGCAAAGGTTTTGTCCACTGGGCGACCTCTGCTATTTTGGTCAATATGGCTCGGTCGCGCACTGCGCTTGTTGGAAGTATTTGTAAGCGGTATGCCAAAGGATCTTGACCCACCTCATGAGCCAATTCATCTATGAAACACTCCCTTGCAAACGGGTTTTGCGAGTGTCCAACGCTTCTCCAAAATCCAACAGGAATATTGGTATTGCGCTGGGAGTAATCAACCAAGCAATTGTCAACCGCGTAGGGGTGATCATTCAAACTTGCAACTGCTTGCCCATCAACACCGTTGTTCAAGGGCATTTTAAGCAAAGAAGTAAAGATAGAAGGTGCGCTCACTCGGATATGCAGTGCGTCTAAGTCTCCGTTTGGCTTTAGCGATGCGCGAAGCTTAATGAGACTCATGGGTCTGTACAAGTCGTGCTGGATATCTTCCTCGCGGGTCCAAATCATCTTGACTGGTTTGCCCTCTAAGGCTTTGGCAATCAAAGTTGCTTGTTTGGTGTAGTCCTGTGCGCCTTTGCGTCCAAGGCCACCACCTAGTTGAACGGGGTGGACCTTTACGCGGGATTGATCTATGCCGGCCGTGGCTGCTGCGGTGGCAAGGGTTGCTTCGGGACTTTGACTGGATGCCCACACATCCATGGAGTCACCCTGGATCCAGACTGTACAGACAATCGGCTCCAGCGTTGCGTGAGCCAAGTAGGGGGTAAAGTACTCAGCCTCAAGGACCTTCGCAGACTTATCCAAGACGGCGAGTGCATCGCCGTTTTTTCTGGCAACCGCAAACTCTTGTTGCTGAAGTCCTTCTTTCAGATAGTTTTGTATAGAAGCTGTACTGAGCTTTGCACCCTCGCCAGTCTCCCATTCAATGGAGATCTCCTTTAGGGCCTCTTTAGCGCGCCACCAACTATCAGCTACGACCGCCACAAAATCGCCTAAGTTCAAAACCTTAACAATACCGCGTCTGTTTTGAACACGCGAGGCGTCAAGCGATTTGACAGTTCCGTTAAAGACGGGGCAAGCGGCCACTGCGGCGTAAAGCATCCCCGGCAACTGAGTATCTATAGCGTAGCGGATTTTGCCGACAACAATATCTGGAATCTCTCTGCGTTTGATGGGCTGACCTATGATTTTCCAGTCTTTAGGATCCTTTAACGCGACAGTCTTTGGCAACTCTAGCTTGGCTGCTTGAGCGCACAAACTACCATAGGAGAGTTTCTTTTGTGAGGATTTGTGAATTACAAAACCTTGTGAGGTCACACACTCTGATTCACTCACTCCCCATGATTGGGCTGCAGCGCTCACGAGCATAGCGCGAGCGCTTGCACCTGCGTTGCGCAAATATTCCTGTGAATTTTTAATCGTACGGCTGCCAACAGAGGCCATATCGCCGAAAGAGCGTTTAGTTTTTAAATTATCTTCAGCGGTTGCATACTCAATGCGCACTTGTTTCCAGTCGACATCTAATTCTTCAGCAACGATCATAGGGGCAGAGGTACTACTGCCTTGTCCCATCTCAACACGCGCATAACGAATAACAACTTGCTCATTGGGGTAGATTTCTATCCACGCATTAAGGTGCTCTGGCGTGGCCAAGGCTTTGTCAGCGGGGGTTGCTTTAGCGGGCATATAAAAGCCCAAAGAGAACATTGCGGCTGAACCGGAGCTTATTTTTAAGAAGTCACGACGTGCGAGATGAGATGATGATGGAATGTTTGTTGTCATGCTTTCACTCCTTTTGCAGCCACTGCGTGAATTGCTTTTTTGATGCGAGCGTAGGTTCCGCATCGGCAGATGTTGGACATGGCTGCATCAATATCTTCGTCGGTTGGTTTAGGTTTTTTCTTCAATAGAGCAACTGCGGTCAAGATTTGTCCACCCTGACAGTACCCGCACTGTGGAACCTGGTGATCGATCCACGCCTGTTGAACGGCGTGCAGATGATCCCCCTTGGCCAGCCCCTCAATGGTGAGGACTTTTTGTCCTGCAGCTGCAGAAACTGGATAGGAACAAGCACGCACGGGCTCACCATTTAAGAGCACCGTGCAAGCACCGCACTGAGCAATGCCGCAACCGAACTTGGGCCCTTTCACATCTAGCTCATCCCTGAGTGCCCAGAGTAAGGGCATATCGGGCTCTACATCGAGTTGGCGATCAATACCGTTCACATTCAATTTCATAACCTTCTCCAATAAATATCTCAATCATTGTGCAACAAAAAAGAGGGGAAATTTAGTAAGTGTGGCTGCCCTTGTGGTAAACCAGAACTAGGTCACCAAGCAGCGATGGCTGGGAAAAGCTCAGCCTCTTTGAACCTGACCAGGACTGGTGAAATGAGGTTTAATCCCGCCCTCACCGCTTAAGCGCTAACCATGGGTTAAAGGTTACGAGAGTGTCATCCATTCACTAATTTAATAGTGCCACGCTTAGATTTAACGACAGTAACAATATCTTTTTCGATAAAGTATGCTTCTAAAAATCCTACTTCTACAAGTTTTTGTAGAGCGTTGTTCAGATTAACTCTGAACCCGGTGAGTCGATTAGAGGAGCCGCACAGCTCATACAGTTTACGAACAGAAATCGGGTATGGACTCTTATGGCTTGCGTAATAGGCATGAAGCCAAAGAGCGACAGTAGCTTTCTTGCCAATTTTCTTCCTCACCTCCCACTCTAGGAGTGTGGTTGTGTCTGACAAGAAGATCCCCGTAATGCGCGGATTCAGCTGAACCATCCAGCATGTCTGCCCGTTACTCTCTGACCTAGCTATATCTTCAATCAAAGAGCCTTCATAGTCTGTTGTAAGGCCTGCTGCAATGGTTACACCGGTGACTTTGAGACGACTCAGTATAAGTTTAACTCTCGCGTAGGTATCGGAGTGCATTTTCCAACCCAAGTCTTTAATCAACTGATAGGTTGTGAAATAGATTGCATTCTCGATAGACTGGTTTCTAGCCATATGAATAATGCACAGCCAGACGCTCAAATCTTCTTGTTGCAACTGCTCTCCGGTGTAGGAGATTTGGTGGTTGCTAGTTGAGTAGATGGTTTGTTTCTTTACAAAGTCTCTAGCCTCTGTGGTTTGAACAGAAAAGAGGCTACTGCGAATAACTGGGTTAGGTGCACCGCGGTTAAAGTCATCCCACATGGGCAAGACTTCTTGCATGATGACTTTACCGATATCGTATTTTGTCGTTTTGTTACTTTTGACAAGCGCAGTGGAGGCTTTGTATTCCACATCAATGATTGCATTTTTCTCTGCTGCAATCTCGCGAATTCTGTCCAGTCTTTTTGCTAGAGTAGGTTTTGAATCAACGCCCGTGCTAGTGGTAATGCCTGCCCCAACCCCAACATCAGTTCCCGTGGCCTTTGAGGATGTGTTGACTTCTGAGGTCTTGTGAGCGAGTTTGCGGTTTGAATTCATTAAAGTTGATTGTCAGGGTTTTAAAAATTAAGTTCAATAGGGACTATTAGCGGTTCAGTGTCATTTTTAGGGTTGTGTTTTGATTGGGCTTTGGTGTCTTTGTTTAATTTTCAAAATAGGTTATTCACGATTAAAGATAAGATTAAAAAAAGATTAAAGAGAAGATTAGAGTGGGTCCTGATTTTTCTGAAACGTTGTGTGGGTGGCCCTCTAAAGCCGATTGACGCGTGTGGATAACATATGAAACGCTATTAGCCTTACGCATGAACCGCTAATAGTGGTGACACCGACAGTCTATTAGCCTTGTACATACAAGGCTATGCCCTGCACTACTTATCCACACAAATATTGACACTGCAACGCTAATATAAAACGTCTTCAAAATGAATCTAGCTAGCCCATTCCAGCGCCTTCAATCTCCAACACAGCTATGACACTGAAACGCTAATACTCTACAAGCCCCCTATTCCTGTGTATCCCGTGACACTGAAACGCTAACACTGCGCTAAATCTCCCTAGACTAGTCAAGCGAATGACACTACAAGGCTAATAGCGAGGACAACTGACACTGAAACGCTATTACACCAAAGTATTACTATCCTATCTTCTCCTCTGGTATGTCCTCATTTGGCTCACGTAACTTGCTTTTTTCCCCTAAACATCAGGTTGCAAACGTACTTGAGGGTTTGATTGAGACATCAAACTGGTAATAGTCTGCAATATGATTGTTAGTGCTTACTATCCTATTTCATCAGTGATCATAATACTTCAGTAGTCATGATGGGTACACAATGACACTGAAACGCTAATAAGCCAGCACTGGTATCGGTTCAGAGATAAAGTCCTCTATTTTCTATTGCGCATTCTCTAAAGACCATAACGCCCAGTCCTCGATTGTGCGGTCTTGTGGATAAGGGAGTAAGGTGTGTTCTAGCTCTGGGGCTTCTTTTAATATCCAGGAGAGGAATACTTTCAATAAAACCGTGTTCTCTGGGCTCCAGCCTCTTTTTAAGAACATCAGTGTGCCGTTCATCCGTCCCATACTAGATTTCTCAAATGCCTTCGTCCAGTGATCCCTCTCCTCAGTGGGCATAGCAAAGAATTGCTTGGAGAGTACTTTGACTTGGTGGTCTCCGAAGGCAGTTAACTGCTTATCCTTTCTGCGCTCGGCGGCCTCCTCGGCCTCACGAGACGCAACAGCGTCCGAGAGTTGTTGCTCAGACATTTTGTTCTCTCGCAAAGCGGTGATGTTTTGGAGTATCCCTTTGAAGTAGCTTTTCTTAGAGCTAATATGCCCTCCACTTGCGCGGATTTTGCTCTCCTGTACTTGAAGTCTTGAGAGCGTTTCTATGATCTCCTCAAAGGAGAAGCCTTGGCTGAGGTCACTTATCTCTTGGTCCAAGAGTCCAATCTGGTCTTTCAGTATTTTGATGGTCTCGTCTCCCCAAGTCACCGGGAGATCTAGGCTTTCTTGAACCTTTTGTACGAACTGAAATTGCAGTTGTGAGACGCGGTTTCCGGCCTTTCTCTCTTTGAGCTCGATGGTGTACTGAAGAGCGGGGCAGGAATTTATTTCTGCAATGGCGGGGACGAGGTAGGAGCGTTTAAATTCTTTGTAATCAATCTTGGTCTCTTTGGTTTTGGGGTCTGTTTTAACAAACCTTGAGGGCCCAAGCATCAGTTGGATCCAAGTCGCAGTGGACAAGGAGGCGGTTACTTTTTGGTGAGTATTGATGTATCTAAAGGTGTTTTGATACAAGGCGTAGGCTGCAGCGGACCTCAGACTGTGCAGGACTTGCAGACTGAGTGAGGCCCAGGTCTTAGGCTCCAAGATGATGGAGAGCACTTCGGGATCAATGGAGAACTGGACCACGCCCCTTTTGGAGCCTTTGCCGATCCCAAGGCTTGATAGGAAATGACTCTTCTTCTCCCAGATCACTTCATCATCATCCCCGATCACGTTCCATTTCATGGAGAGCTCATACAAGGAGTCTAGATCATCATAGATCCGCTGATAGTTCTTACCTGGTATGCCCGCTAAGTTTGCCAAGTCTTTAATCTGAATCTCGAACTGGGGGGAGACCCGCTCCTTGGTGATTTTCTCAATCGTTATGTCACGCCTACTTTTGAAGTCAATTTGAGCGGCCAAGATACAGGCGTCAAAGAGGCGGCGAGTGTTGAGAGGGCTCCCGATCTTAGAGGTCGGGATAGAATGGACAGCGCTGATTGATTTCTTAATACTGCGGACAGACGCAGGAATAATCAGATCCTCAGAGGAGAATAGCGGTGTTTGTTCGAGGTGTCTATGTTTCACCTCAAACCCACTGGGTTCCTGACTTGGTGTTAAATCGCCCGGCTTGCTAATCATTGAGCCTCTGTTTTGGTGTAATTGATTGTAGTTCTATTTACACCGAATTTCGAATTGCTGGCGAGTAGTCTCCCCGTATGCCAAAACACCACCTCTTGTATGCCTGGGTACCACCCCGCGTATGCAGTCTTACTGGTATGCGGGCCAAGACCCCACCTGCCGTATGCTGAAACACCACCCAAATACGAAAAAATCATTAAAAATCAGCATCTTACGCGTGTGGAACACTAGGAATGTATTGAAACTATAAAACAAGACAACATAGAAAAAATGCGAGGTTGTGATGTTTGTTTTAATAAAAAGGCCTAAAACGGGCCCCAATTTAATGCATTCCGATCAAATCTTTAGATAGAAGAGGTGGTGTTTTGGCATACGAATTAAGACAAAAGATAAGAC
>CAJAYT010000142.1 GCA_903949285.1 uncultured Burkholderiales bacterium | reverse complement strand
TGCCAAAGCCATCTCTCTCATGCCACCACCTCCCGGACAGATGGTTGCATCTACCACCGCAAAGGCGAGCTACACCCCTATGGCCACACCGCAATTACCAACGTTGGTTCCTGTTGTCCATAAAAAAGACACCAAACTCACCAACAATTGGAAAACCAAAGCGCTTCAAGATTTAACTGATGAAGAGGTGCTCTCCATGCCAGACTCTGAGTACATGAACGATACTCAGATGGCCTTCTTTAGGCTTAAGCTGACGCATCTTAAAGCTGATATTTTGGCCAACGCAGAAGGCACAACTGAGCACTTAAGAGAAGACACTGTAGTTGTTCCTGATCCTGCTGATCGTGCGACGATTGAGGAGGAGCATGCACTCGAGCTCAGGACAAGAGACCGTGAACGCAAGTTGCTGAAAAAGATTGAGCAATCGATCACACGCATCGACGCGGGCGACTACGGATACTGCGACGAGACGGGAGAGCCTATCGGTGTGGGCCGACTCCTTGCAAGACCTACTGCGACGTTGTCCCTTGAGGCTCAACAGCGCCGTGAGCTCAAACAAAAAATGTTTGGGGACTGATCTAAGTCTGTTCAAGACTATTTCTACAAGCAGGAAACGCTAGGCTGTTATTAAAGTCCAGGCGACCTGCTCGTAACCGCCCCATATAAGGCGCTTACGATGTGTACCCACCTAAGCGTTATCTTTTTGCACTCCCAATCGTTTGATGACGGGTGAGTAGGTGTGGTCGTGCAAAATCATGCCGATAATCATTGCGATTACAAAGGTGAGTGCTTTTGTGGACCCTGTGCCAAGGGCAACCAGGGCCGGACCTGGACAAAATCCTGTGATTGCCCAACCAACTCCAAACGTAAAACTCCCAATCCATAAACTGCGGTTGATATGCTTTGTGCCGGGCAGATGAAGCTCCTCGTTGAATAAAGTTTTATTTTTTAATTCAATCCATCGAAATCCAATAAATGAAATAGGGATAGCGCCGAGCATCACAAATGCAAGGCTTGGGTTCCAGTTGCCTGCAATATCTAGAAATTCGATCACCTTGTTGGGGTTGCTCATGCCAGAGACCATTAACCCAATTCCAAATACAACACCAGCCAATAGGGATAGGTAGTTTGTCATCTTCATTCCTTTGGATTAAGCGAGGTGATAAAACACATAAGCAGTCAAAAAACCGCTGCCCATAAATACAAGTGTCGCTGTGAGGGATCGAAGCGAGAGTCGCCCTAACCCGCATACTGCGTGCCCACTCGTGCATCCAGAGCCCATGCGCGTACCAAAGCCCACCAAGAGTCCTCCTGCAACCAAAGTTGAAAAGTCAGTTTTGATCTGCATCGGCGGCATTAAACCTAGGTAACAAGCGCTAAGGGAAGAAATCAGAATACCCGCTATGAAATAAAGTCTCCATCTGTAGTGATCTTTGGGCGTGTTGCTGGTTTGAAGCATGGAGCCCACAATGCCGCTGATTCCCAGTATCCTGCCCTTGAAGGCAACGAGCATCACAGCTGCTAAGCCAATCAACGCGCCTCCCAGTAATGAGGCCAGGGGTGTGAATTCATTCCAATCGATGGTGAGTGTCATAAATAACCTTCTTAGATAACATTTTTATATATCAAGTCGCACGCAATACAGAACGTAAAGACAGCAAAAACTTGTTGTACGCGGGAAGAGTGAATTCGGTCTATCAGTTTTTTGCCAAACAATAATCCAATGACGGAGCCACAGATGAAGGGCGTTGCAATGGTCCAGTTCATATCTCCCGTTGCACTAGCCATTAAAGCACTACCGGCAGACACAATGGCAATGACGCCGAGGGTTGTGGCCACAATGGACTGCATGGGTAGGTTGGTAAATTTCCTCAGTGCTGGGACAAGCATAAAGCCTCCCCCCACTCCGAGTAAGCCCGATAAGAATCCGGTTGTGCCGCCTGTTAGAAACAATACGCTAAGACAAGAGCGAGTCCACGTGAACTTTCCTGTGTTCGGGTTTAGCTCGCAAAGCGCTGCAGTCCTAGGCGTCGGTAAACTGCTCTTTAAAGATTGGTAGGCCTGTACCAGCATTCGAATAGATACAAAGAGAAGCAGCACGCCAAATCCAATGATCAGTGGTTTGTCCGGTATCAAGTGAGATACCCATAGGCCAAAGGGTGAGAGGAGTAAACCCATTGCACTCATCAAGGCTGCTGCTTTGTATCGGAGTATTTTGGCTCGAAATCCCAAATAGGCACCAAGTCCAGCCGATACAGCCATGGACGCAAGGGCGATGGGGGCGGCTTGGCTAAGCGGCAGTTCAAGCCCAAAGATAAGTAAGGGCACGGATACGATGCCTCCTCCAGAGCCAGTTAGCCCCATCAATAGCCCAACCACTAAGCCGAGCAAGCAGGGGACAAGGAAATTCATTTGCATACCTTATATAATACACTAATACAATATATAATAATATATATTGTAAAAATAAGACTGTTATGAAATACGAAATTAAAAGCTTTTTTGACAAAGATACTTGGACCTTCAGTTATGTGGTCTTTGAGCCCGCAACAAAGTCAAGTATCGTGATAGATCCGGTCCTAAACTACGACCCCAAATCGGGTCGCACGAGTACACAATCTGCTGACGAAGTTGTTGCGTTTATCAAGGAACAGGGACTCAAAAATGAATGGATACTGGAGACGCACGCCCACGCGGATCACTTAAGCGCTGCAGCTTATCTAAAAAGTGTAATTGGCGGCAAAGTTGCGATTGGTGAGCATGTGACGAAAGTGCAGGCTGTCTTTAAAGGCGTCTTCAACCTGGGAGATGAATTTAAAGCCGATGGATCACATTTTGACTATCTCTTGAGAGATCAAGAGAGTATCAAGTTCGGCGGTTTGAGTTGTAAGTCTCTATTCGTCCCTGGACATACCCCGGCTTGCATGGCATACCAAATCGAGGACTCAGTATTTGTAGGGGACACGCTCTTCATGCCCGATGTTGGAACCGCTCGCTGCGATTTTCCCGGCGGGGACTCAAAAAGTCTCTATCAGTCGATCAAAAAGATTCTGAGTTATTCCCAGGATACAAAGCTGTATATGTGTCATGACTATCCACCAAACGCTAGAGCAGTTCAATGCTTAAGTACGGTTGGCGAACAAAGAAAATCCAACATTCATGTCAATGACGGTGTGTCCGAGGATGACTTCATTCAAATGAGGACACATCGAGACAAAACGCTTGAGATGCCTGTTCTCATATTGCCGGCGATTCAGGTCAATATTCGGGCCGGTGCAATGCCAGCTAAAGAGAGTAACGGGGCGGTGTATTTAAAAATACCTATTAATGTGGTTTGAATGTAATGTGGTTTGAACGAAATGAGTAATATCAATCTAAAAAAAATGCTGTCATCAGCAGAGAACGCTTGTGCGTTGATGAAGGTCTTAGCAAACAGGGACCGTATGATGATTTTGTGTGAGCTCAGTCAGCGAGAGCGCTGCGTGAGCGAGTTGGAGGAGAAATTAGAAATATATCAACCTACGCTTTCTCAGCAACTAACGGTTTTAAGACGGGAGAAGCTCGTTAAAACAAGGAGAGAGGGCAAGCAAATTTATTATTCACTGGGTAGTAAAGAGGCCCTCGCCGTGATTGAAGTTCTCTACCAACAGTTCTGCAAGATTTAAAAGAGAAAACAAGAAAGGTATGCCATGTCAAAAGATTACAAACAAATTACAAAAGATATTTCAGGCTCACTTGCCAAATTAAAGGGTGATGCTCCTGAACTTATGAAAGGATTCGCGGATTTGGCGAGCGCTGCAACCAAAGACGGTGTCCTGGATAAGAAGACGAAGGAGCTCATAGCACTGGCTCTGGGCGTTGCGGCCAGGTGCGATGGTTGCCTTGGCTTTCATACTCAGACGTTGGCAAAGCTAGGCGCGTCAAAACAAGAAGTAATCGAAACATTGGGGATGGCTATATACATGGGAGGGGGTCCGTCCCTTATGTACGCCGCCGATGCTATAAGCGCCTTTGAACAAGCAAAAGGGTCAATTTCCTGATGGTCAAGATGTGGTTCGTATGAGCAAGTTCTGAAGCTGACTTTGCATAGGTGGGCAGTGTCAAAAACCTAAGTCTGTTAATTTGATACTCACGCTGCTGATATAGTTGTCTTTTGAGTTGAACTGTAGCGGTTCAGGATCGGTTCGGATTAAAAAGAGAAAATATCAAAGCATCCAAAAGAGTTACACCTTAATAAATAATGCGGTTTTTTTAATACATTAAAAAATTCACAATATACATTCAGTTAGAACGGTAAGTGCTTAATTTTAAATAATATTTCTAGTGAATAAATTTAATAGAAACTTTCCTAAGTTATTGATTTCATTGAAATATTTACAAAAAAACGTTGCGAAATGCTGAAAACCTGGTAAAGTGCAAATAAGTGGTATTTTGTGGGAAATTGTGTGACGCAATGTTCCTGCGGATTGTTTGCATCAAAAAGGTTTTTATATCGTGTTTCAAGGCGCTTCATCGCTCAGCTTAGACGGGAAGGGACGTTTATCGGTTCCTACTCGTTACAGAGAACTGCTGAGCGCAACTGCATCAGGTCAGCTGACCTTGACCAAGCATCCTCATGGATGCTTGATGATGTTCGCCCGTCCCGAGTGGGAGCGCTTTCGTGAGCGAATCGCCAGTCTGCCCATGTCTGCGCAGTGGTGGAAGAGAATTTTTCTGGGTAACGCTATGGATGTTGAAATGGATTCAACAGGTCGAGTCCTCATTTCACCTGAGCTCAGAGCGGCTGCGGGCTTGACCAAAGAGATTGTTTTGCTAGGAATGGGAAATCATTGCGAGCTATGGGACCGTGCAACGTACGAAGAGCAAGAGGCAAAAGCTTTGCAAGGAGAGATGCCCGATGTTTTTAAGGAATTTTCTTTTTGAAGGAACCTAGTGACTTCCCCATGGACACACACGCCTGTGATGCTACACGAGGCCCTAGAGGCGCTAGCGATCCACAAGGACGATACATACATCGATGCCACGTTTGGGCGAGGCGGGCACGCGCGGGAGATTTTAAAAAATCTCTCAAGCCAGGGGAGACTGATAGCCTTCGACCGGGATCCGGATGCAGTGAAGGTAGCCCAAGAGATCAACGACGCTCGGCTAAAGATCCATCACAGCGGTTTCAGCGCCATTTGCGAGTTGCCGCCAAGCACTGCGGCTGGAGTGCTTTTGGACTTGGGAGTCAGCTCACCTCAAATCGACAATCCTGCCAGGGGTTTTTCATTTCGGTTCGATGGGCCTTTGGATATGCGAATGGACTCGACCCGAGGCGAGAGCCTTGCAGATTGGTTAAGCAAAGCTTCGGTGGAGGAGATCGCGCAAGTGATTCGTGAATACGGAGAGGAACGATTTGCGAATGCCATTGCAAAGGCGATCGTGTCCAGGCGAGATGAAAAAGGCTTACCCAGCGGGACTGCCGAATTGGCCAGGCTCGTGGGTGAGCAAGTGCGCGGTAAAGAAACAGGACAAGATCCAGCGACTAGAACCTTTCAAGCATTTCGTATTCACATCAATGCTGAGCTAGAAGAATTAAAGCAAGCGCTAGAGGCAGCGTTAAATGTATTAAAACCAGGAGGCCGTTTGGCTGTCATTAGTTTTCATTCGTTGGAGGACCGAATCGTGAAGCAATTCATAGCGCGTCACTCCAAAGATGAATATGATCGTCGCGCACCTTTTGCTGCACCTAAGGTTATGGCACTGAAGGCGCTCGGGCGCGTGCGCGCGAGTGAGCAGGAAGTAAAAGCCAATCCAAGGAGCAGAAGTGCAATACTGCGTATCGCAGAAAAGTTGGGGCAGCCTGCATGACGCGCATTAATATTCTTCTGATGTTGGCTGTCATTGCCAGTGCACTTTATTTGGTGCGAACGCAGTATGAGTCACGCAAACTCGTGACCGAGTTGGACCGTGCCAACGCAGAAGCTCACAAATTGGAAGTGGAGTACAACAGGCTCGATGTAGAGCGCGGCGCTGAGGCAACTCCTGTGCGGGTTGAGAAGTTGGCGCGCGAGCAACTCAGGATGCACTCGATAACACCCGCGATTACTCTTTATGCAACTCCAAACGGTGATGTATCCAAACTTGGTGGTGCTGTCAATGCAGTAGAGGGGACGCAGTGATCGGACGCAGCGTCAAGTACACCTCTAGTCCACTGCTGGCCAGTAAAACGCCGGTCTGGAGAAGCCAGTTTATTGTGGCTGTGATTGCCCTTGGCTTTTTGGGTTTGGTGGTACGCGCTGCATTTGTTCAGGTGTTAGACAACTCGTTTTTCAAACACCAAGGTGCTGTGAGGTTTGTACGTACCCTGGATCTTCCTGCAAGTCGGGGTAAGATTTTGGATAGAAACGGATTAATCCTTGCGTCCAGCATCCCCGTACCCAGCATCTGGGCAAGTCCTGAGGATGTTGATAGGGACCCCGAGAAGCTCAAACAATTGGCCTCACTGCTTGGGATCACTACCAATGAACTGGATAAAAAATTAGAGGACGAAGATAAAAACTTTGTCTGGTTAAAGCGCCAAGTCGATGAGCCTGTTGCACAACAAATAAGTGAATTAAAAATCAAAGGCGTTTTCTCACGCATGGAATACAAGCGTGTATACCCAGAAGGGGACGCAGCGGCGCATATCGTCGGATTTACCAATTTTGAGAATATCGGCCAAGAGGGTATGGAGTTGGCCTACAACACCCAGCTCGGAGGCAGGTCCGGTACCCGCCAAGTTATTAAAAATAGGCTGGGCCAAGTCGTTGAAGACATTGGTGAGATGGTCCCCCCGATGGATGGGCGTGACTTACAGCTCAGCATCGACTCTAAGGTACAGTTCTTTGCGTATGAAAAGTTAAAGGATGCAGTGACCTTACACAAAGCCCAGGCCGGCAGTGTAGTGGTCTTAGATGTGCAAAGTGGTGAGGTGTTGGCACTTGCCAATTACCCAAGCTTTTCACCAGAAAAAAGAGACAAGTTAAGCGGTGAGCAACTCAGAAACAGAGCTCTCACAGATACCTTCGAGCCAGGCTCAACGATGAAACCCTTTGTGGTCGGTTTGGCGCTTGAGAAAGGTATTGTTAAGCCCGAGACATTGATACAAACTGGAAATGGACACCTCAGCATGTCCGGTGTTGTGATATCGGACTCACACGCCCACGGAACGATTAACGTGCGTGAGGTGATTCAAAAGTCGAGCAATATTGGAGCTGTGAAAATTGCGCTTCAAATGCAGCCCAAAGATATGTGGGAGATTTATACACAGGTCGGCTTTGGACAAAAACCGCAGATCCCCTTCCCCGGAGCAGTCTCTGGGCGACTCAGAGCATACAAGACTTGGAGACCCATTGAACAAGCAACCATGAGTTATGGGTACGGTTTATCTACCAGTTTGTTTCAACTTGCACAGGCCTACTCCTTATTCGCAGGTGACGGTGAGATGATCCCGATGAGTCTGATCAAGCGGACCGAAAAACCAGTGGGCGCAAAAATACTCAGCGCTGCAAACACTTCGGAGTTGCGGGGGATGCTCCACATGGTGACAGGCCCAGGCGGGACCGCGCCACTTGCTCAAACGATGGGCTACTCTGTTGGCGGTAAGACTGGTACAGCTCATAAACAAGAGGGTAAGGGTTATTCGAGCAAGAAATACAGAGGTTTCTTTGTGGGATTGGCTCCGATCGAGCAGCCCCGAATTATTGTTGCCGTCATGATTGATGAGCCCACAGATGGTCAGTATTTCGGTGGTGACAACGCAGCACCCGTGTTCAGTCAGACCGTCCAACAAACCCTTCGCTTGCTCGGAGTTCAACCTGATATGGCTGTAAAGCCCCAGGTGTTTAGTGGTGAGAAGGATTCATTGTGATCCAAAACCTAAACACCCACACCCAGGCTGCGCAGTGGCTCCAAGGAAAGACACAGGCAGAGTTAACGGTGGATAGTCGGCGTGTACAGCCTGGAGACGCCTTTGTCGCTTGGCCTGGTTATGCGCATGACGGCAGAGCTTTTGTTCAAAGTGCAATCGATAAAGGCGCGCTCGCTTGTTTGGTCGAAGCCGAGGGTGTTGAAGGGTTTAGTGCAAATTGGAATGAATCATTAGTTGCCAGTTACAAAGGCCTCAAAGAGGCTGGCGGTTTTATAGCCGATGCTTATTACGAGCATCCCAGTAAGGATGTGGGTGTTTTGGCAGTTACGGGTACGAATGGCAAGACCTCTATTGCTTGGTGGTTGAGCGCTGCGCTCTCAAAACTGGGAAGTCGCTGCGGTGTGATTGGTACGCTAGGAGTGGGTGAGGTGAGAACGTCCAAAAGAGAAGACTCACCCCTGGACTTACTCAAGAACTTTAAGGCGAACGGATTAACCACCCCTGACCCTCTTACGCTTCACCAAAGTTTAAGCGCGTTCAAGGAGTCTGGCGTTCAATACTGCGCACTGGAGGCGTCCTCAATTGGTATTGTCGAACACAGACTAAACGGTGTCAGAGTCAATACGGCCATCTTCACCAATCTGAGCCGCGATCATTTGGATTACCACCCCAGCATGGATGACTATTGGCAGGCCAAGTCATCTCTCTTTGATAATTCTGAGCTAGTTTGTGCTGTCATAAACGTTGACGATCCTAAAGGTATTGAGCTGCGCGATAGGTTGTTGAAGAAGAATGATCCTAAACTAAAAATCATCTGCATCAGCGAATCGGGTGCTGGTGGTGGAGACCTCAATGCCCACGAGATCAGGTATCCGAACGCCAAAGGCGGTCTTGGATTTAAAGTGAGTAGTAAGGCTGGCCCGAGTGGGGGTGAGTCTGTAGTCATCGATACTCAACTGGTTGGGCGGTACAACGTTTCTAATATCTTGTGCGTTCTAGCTACGCTAAGTCATCTGGGTTATGAGTTAGGGGAGGCTGCAAAAGTTTGTGCAGAGTTACCCCCAGTCGCAGGTCGAATGCAGCGTATCAACGAGAATATTTCTCTAGATCCCATGGTTATTGTTGACTACGCGCACACTCCAGATGCTTTAGAAAAAGCATTAGCAAGCTTAAAGCCGCTCACCAAGTTGGGTGGGCAACTTCACTGCTTAATTGGATGCGGCGGGGACAGGGACTCGGGTAAACGGCCCCACATGGCGCAGGCTGCTCATGCAAATGCTGACAAGGTTATCTTTACAGCCGACAACCCAAGAACAGAAAAAGCACAAAGCATCGTCGACGAGATGCTCGCTGGCATCGCTCAGCTAGATAGCTCTAAGGTGTCGGTTGAGCTGGACCGAGCCAAAGCCATTGGACGCGTGATTCAAGAGGCGGGGGCTGGCGATATCGTGTTGCTAGCCGGGAAAGGTCACGAGGATTATCAAGATGTGAACGGCGTCAAAACACCGTTCTCTGATGTTGAACAGGCTGAAATAGCTTTGGCTGCTCGTGCCCTTTTAGGGAGTCGCAGTCTATGAATAACGCCTTGAGCTACCAAGACTCCATGAATGCAACTTTGTCTGAGATTGCCAATATGCTGGAAGGCTCTGAATGCATAGGTAATGGTCTAGCGAAAATTGATCGCCTGCAAATGGACTCCAGAAATGTAAGGAGCGGCGATCTATTCCTCGCTCTAAAGGGTGAGCGCTTTGATGCGCACGAGTTTTTGGCTGATATTGCAAAAACGCCAAACGTAAGTGTGATCGTCCAAAAGAGCTTCGCTCATAAGATTCGTGAGTATTCATTGAACGCTGTATGCGTGGAGGATACAAAAGAAGCCTTAGGTGCACTTGCCAAGGCTTGGAGAGCAAAACATGCGGTCCCACTCATTGGAGTGACAGGTAGTAACGGTAAGACGACTGTGACTCAGATGATCGCGAGCATTTTGAAAGCTCATGCTGGTGAAAATGCGCTTGCAACGCAGGGCAATTTAAACAACGATATTGGTCTACCCCAGACGCTACTGAGGCTGCGGGCGCATCACACCTGCGCTGTGGTTGAGTTGGGTATGAATCATCCGGGTGAGATTGAGTATCTTGCAAACCTTGCACAGCCAAGCGTTGGGCTGATTAACAACGCTCAACGTGAACACCAAGAGTTCATGAGCACCGTTGAGGCGGTTGCAAAAGAAAACGGACAAGTCATCCAAGCGCTGGGTAGTGCAGGAATAGCCGTATTTCCCGCGGACGATGAATTTACGCCGTTGTGGACTTCAATGTGCGGCGCTAAAACCTATGTAACGTTCAGCGATCTACAAACAAGTACTGCGACTGTGCGACTGTGCAGTAGCTCATTTGAAGACGGAGTTTGGAACATAAGCGTTCAAACGCCAGTCGGTATGCTAAAGACGCAGTTACACATCGCTGGACAGCATAACGTTAAAAATGCGCTCGCTGCCATCGCTTGTTGTGTGGCTATTCAAATTCCATTGCCTCAAATTGCGCAAGGCCTGTGCGAGTTCCGCGCGGTCAAGGGCCGGTCTCGCCCGCTTCAATTGACTTTCAGCTCAAACACTGATCCTGCTCGTAAAGACGGGTTGGTTGATCTTATCGATGACACCTATAACGCAAATCCTGATTCAGTGATTGCTGCGATCAATGTGCTTGCTCACATGAGCAAGCCCACTTTGCTGATTTTGGGAGATATGGGAGAGGTTGGTAAAGAAGGTCCAAGCTATCACAAAGAGGTGGGCGAGTATGCAACGCAACTAGGTGTGAACTGTGTTTACGCGTTGGGTGAGTTGACCCGTCACACTGTGGATGCTTTTAATCAAGGTACGTTGATGAATAAGGGGTCAGCGACAAAGGGATCATCGACAAAGGGATCAGCGACTAAGGGATCAACCACAAATACCGATACCGTAGCCGTTCATTTCTCCAGTATGGAGTCTTTGATTGAGAATTTAACGAAATCGTTCTCAACGTCTCCAGCGCCCTTTAAGAGTGTGCTTGTGAAAGGCTCCAGATTTATGAAAATGGAGCAAAGTGTTCAAGCGCTTGAAATGCTTCAAGACTCGTTGCTTCAAAACAATAACGTGCAGGTGTCTGCTCAAAACAAGGAGAGCACATGCTGCTAAGTCTCGCCAATTGGTTGCAAGCACTGTCACCAGACTTTGGGTTTTTTAGGGTCTTTCAATACATCACCTTTAGAGCGGTGATGGGGGCTATGACAGCGTTATTGATTGGGCTTGTTGCAGGACCCTACGTCATTAGGCGTTTGACTGAGCTCAAAATTGGACAACCCATTAGAGAATACGGCGTTCAGGCACACATCAGTAAAAGCGGAACACCTACTATGGGAGGTGTGCTGATCTTAATCGCCATATTCACGTCTACTCTGCTTTGGGCAGATTTGACCAACAGGTTTATTTGGATCGTGTTGATTGTGACGCTTGGATTCGGTGCAATCGGTTGGGTCGATGATTGGCGCAAAGTGGTCGACAAAGATCCAGAGGGCATGCGCTCGAGAGAGAAATATTTCTGGCAATCCGTGATTGGTCTGGTCGCCGCGATTTATTTGGTTTTTAGCATCTCTGAGAACTCAAACGCTAGGGTGTTTGAGCTCTTTGTGACTTGGGTTCAATCTGGCTTTGATGTGAGTTTGCCGCCAAAGGCGGGCTTACTCCTGCCGTTCTTTAAAGAGGTGAGCTATCCCTTGGGTGTTCTTGGGTTTGTGATTCTCACCTATTTGGTCATCGTTGGCTCGAGTAACGCAGTGAACTTAACCGACGGACTGGATGGATTGGCGATCATGACGGTCGTGATGGTGGGTTCAGCTCTGGGCGTGTTTGCGTACGTAACCGGTAGCTCGGTTTATTCAAAGTATTTACTACTACCGCATATCCCCGGTTCTGGAGAGTTGATGATATTTTGCGCAGCAATGGCGGGCGCAGGACTCGCCTTTCTGTGGTTTAACACCCATCCCGCTCAGGTCTTTATGGGCGATGTGGGAGCTTTAGCCCTTGGGGGTGCACTGGGCACGATCGCAGTGATCGTTCGCCAAGAAATTGTACTTTTCATCATGGGCGGAATTTTTGTGGTTGAGGCCTTATCGGTAATGGTTCAGGTGGGCTACTTTAAGTACACAAAGAGAAAATTCGGACAAGGTCGACGAATACTGCTCATGGCGCCTTTGCATCACCATTTCGAGAAAAAGGGTTGGAAAGAAACCCAGGTTGTTGTGCGTTTTTGGATTATCACCATGCTGCTGTGCTTGGTGGGTTTGTCAACATTAAAGCTTAGGTAGATTGAAGTTCAGTATGCACCATCTTAAAGGTCAGCACGTATTAATTTTGGGACTCGGCGCCTCTGGCCTGGCTATGGCGAAATGGTGCGTGAGCCGCGGGGCTAGTGTGAGCGTTGCAGATACGCGTGCGGCCCCTCCCAACCTAGCAGTCCTTCAAAGGGATTGTCCAGCTGCTCAGTTCATCGCCGGAGCATTTACAGCTGACATTTTGCACACAAAATCCCAGTCGACAGATGACGCTGCAAATGTAAATATACGAGCTGTGTTTAAAAGCCCGGGCTTAACCCCTGAAGAAGTTGCCCCCGTATGGAGTGCAGCGAAAGAAATGGGATTATGGGTTGGTACAGAACTTAGTCTTTTCACCAAAGCGCTATCAGAGCTTAAAGAGGAGATGGGCTATGAGCCGAGTGTGCTTGCAATCACGGGCACAAACGGAAAAACCACCGTTACCTCACTGACCGCTCAGATGCTTAGTCGTGGTGGGCTAAGAACGGTTGTAGCAGGCAATATCGGCCCAACACTTCTCGGCACATTGTCTGAGCAATTGGAACTCATCAAAGATATTCCTGCTGAATTAGATGAGGAAGATTTGGAGGGTCTAGACCCATCGACTGCCCAAGCGAACGCAGTGAATGAGGCTGATGTTTCAGGCCATACTTCAAGCGATGATTCAAACGATGATTCAATTAATGGCTCAGTCGATAGCTTAAAAGGTCATTCAACCGATCATTCAAACAATCATGCAACCAATCAATCAACGGATGAGCCAACCCAGGTGAGTGCACAAGCAGTGCACGCGGGCGTCGAGCAATCTGTCGCTCACGAAGTCGGTGCGGTTGACGTTGGCGACGCAACTGAGGCTGCTGAAGTTGCAGAGGCTGTTGAAGTTGCTGAAGTTGCTGAAGCTGCTGAGGGGAGTGAAAATAACCAAGACACTGAGGACGTGTCGGTTTTGAACTTAATGCAAAAAGGGCAAAACCCTGAGCATAAAAAATACAAAAAACACCGCAACATCCTCCCCCAAGCCTGGGTCCTAGAACTCTCAAGCTTTCAGCTAAACGACTGTGAAGATTTCGAGCCCACTGCTGCAGCCATACTCAACATCACAGAAGACCATTTAGACTGGCATCCTGACATGCAGTCGTATATCAATGCGAAGTCAAAAGTTTTTGGAGAGCGTTCACATCAAATTCTGTGCAGGGACGACGCTCATGTTTTAGCACTCAGACCCGCAGAGCTTGACGCGAAAGCTTTAAAGAAAGCCAAGGCAGATGCTCAGGCTAATGAGACACAGTGGTTTGAGCGCGAAGTCATTACTTACGGGAGTGATCTGCCCAGTGAGCCAGGGCACTACGGACTGGAGACGGTCAACGGGATGACTTGGCTCGTCAAAGCAGTTGACCCCAGCGACGATTCAGGGGAGGTGAAGAGTCGCAGAAAGAAAACGCCGGTTCAAGCCGATGAGTTGATCATGCAAAGACTCATGCCAGCGGATGCACTGCGCATTAGAGGCGCGCATAACGCGCTGAACGCACTGGCAGCGCTTGCGCTGTGTAGCACCGCGCGCGCGACAAGCGTGGGTCATGGCCCCATGCTTTACGCACTTCGAGAGTACAGGGGTGAGCCCCACCGGGTCGAGCCCGTTGCGCGCATCAGTGATGTTGAATATTTTGATGACAGCAAAGGCACCAACGTAGGAGCCACGATCGCTGCCGTCAAAGGACTCGGTGCTGAGCACCGACTGATCGTGATCTTGGGCGGAGAGGGCAAGGGACAAGATTTTGCGCCTTTGTGCGAACCACTCTCCAAATACGCAAAGTTAGTGATTTTGATGGGTCGCGACGCGCCTGTGATCAAGGACGCAATCCAACACATTGATGTACCAGTTGTGAATGCACAGGACCTGAAGGCGGCTGTACAAATAGCCCACGATCGAGCCGAGTTTGGGGACGCAGTTTTAATGTCCCCAGCCTGTGCAAGCTTTGATATGTTTGACAATTACGAGCACAGGGCGCAAGTCTTTGTCCAAGCGGTGCGTGAGTTAGCGCTTGAGGAGGGCGTTGTATGAGCGTAGGCTCCAACTACGCTAACAACAAAGTTGCACAAGCCGCTGGAGCTTCAACGCGGGTGTGGCATTGGTTCACGGGATTGCTGGGTGTATCTCCGCAAGACGGCCCCGATGCGTTACCCGTTAGAGTGCATGGGCGTGAGTTTGCCAGAACAGCAGCTGCGCCTGTGGGCATCAAAGGTTTTGATCAGCCCCTTTTATGGTCTGTTGTGACGCTGTTGCTTTGTGGGCTGATCATGGTCTATTCAGCATCGATTGCGATGCCCGATAACCCCCATACCGCCCATTACTCT